>JBBQMG010000149.1:0-9333 GCA_038328705.1 Acidimicrobiales bacterium
TCCTCATCCAGCGCGCCTTCGACAACCAGCTCAAGCTGTGGACCGGCGGCGTGGAGATGATCGTGTACGTCAAGCACGGCGCCGATGACTCGCAGGTCCAGCTGATCGAGGCTGCGCTGCTCAGCCAGAAGTCTGTCGTGGCGGGCGCGACCTATTGCAACGAGGCGTGCTCGCTGGATGTCGCCCGGACGCTGTTCGCCACCGATCCGGGCGCTCTCGAGCAACTCACTCCTCAGATTCCTTCGTTTTTCAAAGTAAAGCCCGTCGACCAGGGCAGCAGTGAGGTTCTGCGGTCCTTGAAGACCGAGTTCTCTGCGCTGCCCAACGTCACCGATGTACGAACACCTGACGACGCTGTGGCCACCCTCAGTCGCCTGAAGAACATCATCGGCGTGCGCATTCTGGTCGTGTCGGTGGTGCTGTTGTTCGCCTCGGCGCTGCTGATCTGGAACACGATTCGCACCGCGATGTTTGCTCGACGCCGTGAGATCGAAGTGATGAAGTTGGTCGGAGCCACCAACTGGTTCATTCGATTGCCCTTCATGTTGGAGGGTTTGCTGCAAGGCATTGTCGGTGGTGGCTTTGCGAGCGGCGTGTTGCTGTTGGCCAACTCGAACTGGACCAGCGGTGTTTCGGGTTTCCCTGTGAACTCGGGTCTCCGCGCGTTCGTGGTCACCGATGGATATCCGTACGTGGTGTGCTTCGGTCTCATCGTGTTGGGGGCGCTCGTGGGCGCAATTGGATCGGCAACTGCTGCCAGCCGCTTCCTCGACGTGTGAGTTGATTGCCTGTGTCGTTCGGTGCGTAGGGTCCAGGCCTATGGACTACACGCAGATCATCTACGAGGTTGCCGACCACATCGCGACCATCACGCTCAACCGGCCTGACCAGCTGAACGCGTTCACGGGCACGATGATGCGTGAGGTGATCGACGCCTTCGACCAGGTCGACGCCGACGATGATGTGCGCGTGGTCATCCTCACCGGTGCCGGCCGCGGCTTCTGCGCCGGCGCCGATCTGTCGGGTGGGGGCGAGACGTTCAGCCGCGGTGGCAGCGACGAGATTCCGGCCGACGTCGGTATCCCGCGTGATGGCGGCGGACTCGTCTCATTGCGCATCTTCGACTGCAAGAAGCCGGTCATCGGCGCCATCAACGGCGCGGCCGTTGGTGTTGGCGTGACGATGACACTGCCGATGGACATCCGTCTCGCCAGCGAGCACGCCAAGTTCGGGTTCGTGTTCGCCCGCCGCGGCATCGTGCCCGAAGCATGCTCGTCGTGGTTCCTGCCCCGTCTGGTCGGCATCAGCCAGGCCGCGGAATGGTGCTACTCGGGTCGCGTGTTTCCTGCCGCCGAAGCGCTCGCCGGTCGGTTGGTGCGCAGCGTGCATGCGGCCGACGAACTGTTGCCCGCGGCGCGAGCGATCGCGAGGGAGATCGCGGAGAACACGTCGGCTGTCAGCGTCGCTCTGACCCGCCAGATGCTGTGGCGCATGCTCGGTGCCGAGCACCCGATGGAGGCGCACAAGGTGGATTCGCGCGGCATCCTCGCCCGTGGTCGGGCCGCCGATGCGCGCGAGGGTGTGGTCAGTTTCCTCGAGAAGCGCGCACCGCACTTCCCCGACACCGTCAGCGCCGATCTGCCCGACATCTTCCCTCCTCACGAAACTCCAAAGTTTTCGTAAAGTCGCTCACACTCAGCGCCGATCTACTCAACGGCAGCGGGGGGGACGGGACCTCCCGCTGCCGAAGAAGTCGAGCGGTAGGAGACGGGGACATGGCAACAACAATGACGGCGGGTACAGCGGCGGGAGCGACAGCGACGGCAGTTCGTCTGCGGACCGGCGACGTGATCGAGATCGAGATTGCCGGCGAGACGGCATCGGCACTGGTGCTCTTGGCCAGCGGCGACGCAGTGATCCTCGACGCATGTGACGGCAGTACGCCGTTCGTGGTGCGTCTCAGCGATCTCGGCGACGTGCGCGTCTTCGATCCTCGCCAGGCCTGACCGTTTCGATCGAGGTCTCATACAATTCGGGCCATGAACGATGCCCCGGTGCCTGAGCCTGACGTGACGGAGCCGGCGGAGGTTTCGCTCTACGAGGCTGCCGGCGGGATGCAGTTCTTCGAGGCTCTCGTGGATGCGTTCTACGAAGGCGTCGTCACCGATGCGGTGCTCTTGCCGCTGTACGCGCCGGACGACATCGCCGGTGCTCGCCATCGGCTGACTCTGTTTCTTGCGCAGTACTGGGGCGGGCCGACCACCTACATGGACGAGCGTGGCCACCCGAAGCTGCGCATGCGGCACATGCCGTTTCACGTCGGGCCCGCAGAGCGAGATCACTGGTTGCTGCACATGGCGGCCGCCGTCGAGCGGGTGCCGTCGTCGCCCCAGATTCGCGAGACGCTGATGGCCTACTTCGTTCCGTCTGCCGAGCATCTGCGCAATGACACCGGACTACCGATCAGCAGCGCTCGTAGTCGCTGAACGCAATTGCCAGCAGGCAATCGCGGTCGCGGCGGCAACGTTTAGGGAGTCCACGCCGTCCTGCATCGGAATGCTGACGCGGTAGCTGGCTGCTTCCATCGCTGCCGGCGTGAGGCCGCCGCGCTCGGAGCCGACGATGACGGCCATCCTCTCTGCGTGCGGAACTTCGTCGAGCGGCAGTGCGTCCGTCGCAGGAGTCAGTGCGCAGACGACGACGCCTGCTGCGCTCAACGCGTTCACGGTCGCAGCGAGGTCGTCGGTGCGGGCGTGGGGGAGATGTAGCGAGTGGCCCATGCTGACCCGCAGTGCGCGTCGAGCCAGCGGGTCGGCGCTCGTACTGTCGAGCAGCAGACCATCCCAGCCGAGTGCGAGTGCATTACGCGCAATGCTGCCGATGTTGACCGGATTGTCGACGGCTTCGACGATGACCAGCCGCCGGGAGCGTACGACGAGGTCTGCAACGGCGGCCCGCGGCGGGCGCTGGAAAAGGGCGACCACGCTGTAGGGCATCCCCAGCTTGGTGATGGCCGCTCGCAGTCGTTCGCCACCGGAATAGATGGGTACCAGCGCCGCCAGTCTCTCCACGATCGCCGGCGGGTGCTTGGCATCGATGAGTGCCATCACCGGCACGCACCCTGCCTCCAGCGCGCGTTCGACGACCAGGTCTCCCTCGGCCATGAACAACCCGTCGCCACCGTCGTCGCGTCGCTGTGCACGACTGGTCAGTCCGCGTTCGTTCAGCCGAAATGGCGCGACACGTCGGTCGTCGGGGTCCTCGATGACGATCACTGACGGCCGGCCGTCAGTAGTGCCAGGGATATGGGCTCCAGTCGGGATCGCGCTTCTCGAGGAACGAATTGCGACCCTCCTCTGCCTCGTCGGTGCCGTAGGCGAGGCGGGTGGCCTCGCCGGCGAAGATCTGCTGGCCGACCAATCCGTCGTCGATCATGTTGAAGCTGTACTTCAGCATCCGCTGCGCTGTCGGGCTCTTGCCATTGATCTCCTTGGCCCATTGCAGCGCAGTCGCCTCCAGCTCGGAGTGCGGCACGGAGGCGTTGACCATTCCCATGCGATACGCATCATCGGCGGTGTACTCGCGCCCGAGGAAGAAGATCTCGCGGGCGACCTTCTGGCCCACCTGGCGGGCAAGATAGGCACTTCCGAAACCGCCGTCGAAGCTGGCGACATCGGCGTCGGTCTGCTTGAAGCGTGCGTGCTCGGTGCTGGCCAGCGTGAGATCGGCCACCACATGCAGGCTGTGCCCACCACCGGCGGCCCAACCGGGCACCACACAGATGACGACCTTGGGCATGAAGCGGATGAGTCGCTGCACTTCGAGGATGTGCAGTCGGCCGGCGCGGCCCGGCTCGATCGACGCCGCGGTGTCCCCGTCGGCGTACTTGTAGCCGTCCTTGCCGCGGATGCGTTGGTCACCGCCGCTGCAGAACGCCCAGCCGCCATCCTTCGGCGACGGCCCATTGCCGGTGAGCAACACACAGCCAACGTCCGTGCTCATCCGTGCATGGTCGAGTGCGATGTAGAGCTGGTCGACAGTGCGCGGCCGGAAGGCGTTGCGCACCTCGGGCCGGTTGAAGGCGATGCGGACGGTGCCGTGCTCGACGCTGCGGTGGTACGTGATGTCGTCGAATGCAAAGCCGGGGACCTGCTGCCAGGCGGCAGGGTCGAAGATCTCTGAGACCATGCCCGCCACTCTACGGAAACCGGCCCCCGCCACCCATCTTCCCCAACCTGTCGCGGCCCTGACCACCAGGGTCGGCGGTCGAGCCGCGGCAGGTACGCGGGGACGGAGCTGTGCGTCGAGCCGCCCGCTCGCCGCCGCCGACTCGTTCCTGTCGCGGCCCTGGGGACATCGTTCGTAGTCACGGCCGCGACAGGAACGACGAAATGATGGCGGTGCTACGTTCTCACCATGCCCCACGCAGCGATCAACGGCCAGAGCATCTACTTCGAAGACACGGGGGGCGACGGCCAGGTTGTCGTGCTCGGTCACGGGTTCCTGATGGACCACGAGATGTTCGCGCCGCAGGTTGCGGCGCTGCGCGACCGGTACCGAGTGATCACTTGGGACGAGCGCGGGTTCGGCCTCACCGAGTTCGATGGCCAGCCGTTCACCTACTGGGACTCGGCCAGCGATTGCCTTGGCCTGATGGACCACCTCGGCCTGGAGACGGCGGTCGTTGGCGGAATGAGCCAGGGTGGGTACCTCTCGCTGCGTGTGGCGCTCACCGCCCCCGAGCGCGTCACAGCGCTGATCCTCTTGGATTCCGGTGCCCACCTGGACAGCCCCGAGCACTTGGCGGCCAACCAGGGCATGGTCGACATGTGGATGGCCGTCGGCCCGGTGGACGACCTTGCCAACGCGGTCGCAACGGTGATCATCAATGACGCGGACGAGAACCCGAAGTGGATCGCCAAGTGGCAGGCCACCGCGAAGGAAGCGCTCATCGAGCCCGCCCGCTGCCTGCTCACTCGCGACGACGTGAGCCCGCGCCTCGGCGAGATCACCTGCCCGGCCCTCGTCGTGCACGGCACCGAAGACACCGCGATCACAATGGCCGACGCCGAGGCGATGGCGGCGGCACTCGTTGGGTGTGGCGGCGTCGTCAAGGTCAGCGGTGCCCATGCCGCCAACCTGACCAACCCCGAGCCGGTCAACACTGCCATTCTCGATTTCCTCGCCGGTCTCTCCGCGTGACGTCGCTACAGATCTTCGGCGTCGGTGGTTTGCCGGAGATCGAGCCAGGGGCCGATCTGGCCGGCTCGATCCTGCGCGCCGCCGCCGATGGAGGGCAGCCGCTGGTGGACGGTGACGTGGTGGTGGTGACGTCCAAGATCGTGTCGAAGGCGGAGGGTCGTACGGCCGAGCTCGCCGACGTCGAGCCGTCACAGTTCGCCCGTGAGTGGTCGGCGCAGTGGGGCAAGGACCCGGCAGTCACCGAGCTTGTCCTGCGCGAGTCGAAGCGGGTGGTGCGCCAGTTGGGCCCGGTCCTGATCACCGAAACGCATCACGGCTTCGTATGTGCCAACAGTGGGATCGACCAGTCCTCGTCAGGTGCCCATGGTCGGGCCGTGTTGTTGCCGCTTGACTCCGACGACTCGGCGCGCCGCATTCGCGCCGGCTTTGCGTCGGCCGGCGTCAACGCCGCCGTGATCATCTCCGACACGTTCGGCCGTGCGTGGCGCGAAGGGCAGACCGACATCGCCATCGGCATCGCCGGTCTTCAGCCGATCCTCAGCTACATCGGCCAGGTCGACCCGCACGGCCACGAGTTCATGGTGCAGGCACTCTGTACAGCCGACGAACTTGCCGGTGCCGCCGAGTTGGTGAAGGGCAATCTGTCCCGGGTGCCAGTCGCGGTGATTCGTGGTTACACATGGGAGCAGGACGACATGGCCACCATGGCCCCTGTGTTGCGCGACCAGAGCCGTGATCTGTTCAGATAGTGCCATGAGCGACGTCGAGCTGACCAGGATCATTGCCGCAAGCCCCGACCAGGTCTATGCGTTGGTCAGCGACCTCCCTCGGATGGGCGAGTGGTCGCCGGAGAACAGTGGGGGCAAGTGGTTGCAGGGGGCCACCGGGCCGACTGTCGGTGCAACGTTCAAAGGCAAGAACTCACACGGTCGGCGCCGGTGGAGCACCCTTGCGACGGTGGTGACGGCTGACCCCGGCAGCGAGTTCGCCTTCGATGTGACGTCCTTTGGTCTCAAGGTGGCACATTGGGGCTATCGCCTCACTGCCGTCGACGGGGGCACCGAAGTCACGGAATACTGGACCGACCACCGCTCACCCGCAATCGCCAAGATCACCGGCGTCGTGGTGGGCGTGTCGGATCGGAGCGCTCACAACCGTGCGGGCATGGAACACACGCTCGAACGCCTCGCGGCTGCTGTGTGAGCAGACCGGCATAGCCTCCGCGCCGTGTCCGTCACCGCCGTGCGTGTGGCCGCCGGCTACGCACCTGGCGTCATGAAGTCGCGCACGGCTTGCACGCCCTGCTCGGGGAAGTTGATGTTGAGGCCATCGATGCCCTGCTGCAGAAACGCAAGGTACGCGTCGTAGTTCTCCAGGTCGCGGTTGTTGGGCCGAACCCAGATCGGGTAGTCGGCCGCCTGTGCCCGCTCGACGAGCTCGGGTGTGATCACCTGCAGGCCGGCGTACTCGGGCGGCAACTGCAGAATGCGCATGCCGTCGGGGATGGGGGTGCTGTCGAGCACGTAAGCAGTGAGGACACCCAGCCCGGGGGAGACCTCGATGTCGGGCGCGATCGAGTGGAAGTACGAGACGATCGCGTCGTCGAAGGACGCCACCACTGATGCTTCGGCACGGTCGAGCTCGTTGAGCTCCACCAGCAACTGATCGGCGGCCGCCATCGCTGGGGCACCGCTGCCCTTGATCTCGATGTTGAGCGGGATGTCCGGAAAGCGCTCGACCAGTTGACGGAATGACGGCATCGCGAAGTCGTCGGCGGTGTAGCCCGCGGGCGGCGGGCGGTCGCCGGTGCGAATGCCGCGGTAGAGATAGTTGGCCTCGGGCTGGTCGGTGCAGGCCCCGCAGTCGGCGGTGAACCAGTACGCGTCGTCGAGCGCTGCGATCTCGGCGTACGTCAGATCGGCAACGGCCCCGGTGCCATTCGTGCTGCGGTCGACGGTGTCGTCGTGCTGCACGATCAGCACACCGTCCTTGGTGAGCAACACGTTGAGATCGAGCATGTCGACGCCGGCCTTCACGCTCTCGCCGAAGCCGTAGAGCGTGCTGGCCGGAAACTGGTCCTCGCCGGCGGTGTGTGCCAACACGATCGGCCGAGTGATGGCGAGCAGCTCGTCGATGGTCGCCGCGTACTGCGCTGGTGGCTCGGTGGTGGTCGTCGCCGGCACGGTGGTGGTCGTCGCCGGCTCTGTGGAAGTCGGCTCTGTGGTAGTCGGCTCCGCTGTTGCGACGGTCGTCGCACCGTCGGTCGCTGCCGAGGAGCTATCGCTGCCACCGTCTGAGCAGGCGGCGATGATGACAAGTGAGCAGGCAAAGGCGGCGAGGCGTCTCATGCCTGCAGCTTCGCGTACTCCACTGCGATCGCTGCGGCCGTGGCTGCATTGTTGCGCACCAACGCCAAATTCGCCACGAGGCTGCGGCCGTCTGTGCGATCGACGATGCGCTTGAGCAGGAAGGGGGTGACATCCTGGCCACTCACGCCCTGCACGGCCAGTTCGTCGAGCGCTTCCTCGATGAACGCGCTGATCTCGGTAGCGGGAATCTCGTCGGCAACAGGTATCGGGTTGGCGATGCTGATGCCGCTGGACAGGCCCAGGACATTCCAGTTGGCGTGCAGCACGGCCGCCAAGGCTGCTGCTCCATCCACACGACGGGGTGCCGACAGCCCGCTGTCGCGGCTGTAGAACGATGGGAAGTGGTCGCTGCCATTGACGATCACCGGTACGCCCAGCGTCTCGAGCCGCTCGAGGGTGAGCCGGATGTCGAGGATGCTCTTGATGCCGGCTGAGATGACGGCCACGGGAGTGACGGAGAGCTCGGTGAGGTCGGCGGAGATATCCATACTGGTTGCTGCTCCCCGATGCACACCGCCGATGCCGCCGGTCGCGAACACACGGATGCCCGCCAACGATGCAATCCGCATGGTCGCAGCAACAGTGGTGGCACCCGTGGCGCGTGTTGCGACCAGCCACGGCAGGTCACGAGTCGTTGCCTTGTGGACGCCCTGCTCGGTGGCCAGGCGTTCGAGCAGTGCAGGAGAAAGGCCAACGCAGCACTCACCGTCCATCACGGCGATGGTGGCGGGAAAAGCGCCGTTGCTCCGCACGATGCCCTCCACCTCGACAGCCATCTGGACGTTCTGCGGGTACGGCATGCCATGGCTGATGATGGTGCTCTCGAGCGCAACCACTGGCCGGCCGGCGGCGATCGCCTCGGCCACCTCGGGCAGGATCTTCAATACGCGCGGGCTGGTCATCGGGCTTCCCAACTGAAAGTTTGCTTGAACAACTTGAGGCAGACGAACGCCTCCGCCTCAAGGATGTCGTCTCTTCCGCGCAAACGCGACAGCAACGTCAGGAGATGTGCATCGTCGTCGGCGACGACTTCGAACATCAGGTCGTAACGGCCGGCGGTCGCAACGAGGTACTCGACTTCGTCCATTGCAGAGAGGGCGGCGGCCGTGGTCTCCGCGTCGCCGCTGACGCGGGCGCCCACCATCGCGACACGTCGCACCCCCAACGACAGCGGGTCGGTCACTGCGACGATCTGCATCACACCGGCGTCGGTGAGCCGCTGCACGCGCTGGCGGATAGCGCCTTCGGTGAGGCCGACTTCGACCGCGACCTTGGTGAAGGCCATTCGTCCGTCCGCTTGCAGCAGTTCGATGATGGTCCGGTCGATGTCGTCCAGCCGGGCGGCACTCATCGAAGCGTCACCGGCTGACCCCCGCGGATCGCGAACTCGCGGCTGGCGTCGGTGAGCGCGGTGCGCAGCGTCTCTTCGATGAAGGCGAACTCCTCCTCGCCTGCGATCAGTGGTGGCGACAGCGTGATCACAGGTTCGCCGCGGTCGTCGGCGCGGCAAATCAGGCCTGCCTCGTACAGCCGTGGCGAGAGGTAGCCGCGCAGCAGCCACTCCGCCTGCTCGTCGGTGAAGACGCCGCGGGTGGTCTTGTCGGGAACCAACTCGATGGCTAGGAAGTACCCGTCGCCGCGCACATCGCCGACCAGCGGGATGTCGAGCAAGCCTTCGATGAGCTGCTTGAAGCGGCCCTCGTTGGCCAGCACGTGGCCGCAGGTGTCTTCCCGTTCGAAGATGTCGAGGTTGGCGTTGGCG
>JBBQMG010000150.1:0-9266 GCA_038328705.1 Acidimicrobiales bacterium
GGCACCGGTGCCAACGCGATCAAGCAGCTCATCGACCGCATCGACTTCGATGTGGAAGAAGAGAAGCTGCGCGGCGCCATCGACCACAACGCCAGTGGCCGCAAGCCGCTGTCGGCCCAGCGCCGCCAGAAGGCCATCAAGCGGCTCAAGATCGTTGCCTCGTTCAACCAGCGCGACGAGCACGGCCGTCGCCTGAACGACCCGAAGGCCATGATCCTCGACGTCGTCCCGGTGATCCCGCCGGAACTGCGCCCGATGGTGCAGCTCGACGGTGGCCGTTTCGCGACCTCCGACCTCAACGACCTCTACCGCCGCGTGATCAACCGCAACAACCGGTTGAAGCGTCTGCTCGATCTCGGCGCTCCCGAGATCATCGTCAACAACGAGAAGCGCATGCTGCAGGAGGCCGTCGACGCATTGTTCGACAACGGTCGCCGTGGCCGTCCGGTCACCGGGCCGGGTAACCGCCCGCTGAAGTCGCTCTCCGACATGCTCAAGGGCAAGCAGGGTCGCTTCCGTCAGAACTTGCTCGGCAAGCGCGTCGACTACTCGGGCCGTTCGGTCATCGTCTGTGGCCCCACACTCCGTCTGCACCAGTGCGGTCTGCCGAAGTTGATGGCACTCGAACTGTTCAAGCCGTTCGTGATGAAGCGCTTGGTCGATCTCGAGCTGGCGCAGAACATCAAGAGCGCCAAGCGCATGGTCGAGCGTCGTCGCACCCAGGTGTGGGACGTCCTCGAAGACGTCATCAAGGAACACCCGGTCATGCTCAACCGTGCACCAACCCTGCACCGTTTGGGCATCCAGGCCTTCGAGCCGGTGTTGGTCGAGGGCAAGGCACTCCAGCTGCACCCGCTGGTCTGCACCGCCTTCAACGCCGACTTCGACGGTGACCAGATGGCCATCCACGTGCCGTTGTCGGCAGAGGCGCAGGCCGAGGCCCGCGTGCTGATGCTCAGCGCCAACAACATTCTGTCGCCGGCATCGGGTCGCCCGATCGTGACCCCGTCGCAGGACCTCATCATCGGTGGCTACTACCTCACCGAGAGCCGTCTGGATTCAGCCGGTCACGGTCGTGTGTTCCGTCAGCTGTGGGAAGTGCTGCGTGCGCTCGACGAGGGTGCGCTGCAGTTGCATGCCCTCATCACCATGCGTCGCCAGTCGATCGATGGCCGCGAGGCCGACACGTTCGAGACCACCGCTGGTCGCCTTCTCTTCGAAGAGGCATTGCCCGCCGACTACACCGCCCGCTTCGGTCACATCAACAGCGTGATCCGTAAGAAGGAAATGGGCGTCATCGTGGAGCGGCTGTCCGATCATTACGCCAAGGGCGTGGTCGCGACTTCGCTCGACGCGATGAAGAACCTCTGCTACCGCTACGCATCGCAGAGCGGCCTGACCGTCAGCATCAACGACGTCAAGACCCCGAAGCTGAAGGCTCAGTTGCTCGAAGAGCACGAGTCGATGGCCGAGAAGGTGGAGAACCAGTACCGCCGAGGCATCATCACCGACGGCGAGCGCCGCCAGCAGGAAGTACGTATCTGGACCGACGCAACCGCCAAGGTCCAGGCGGCCATGGAAGCCGAGTTCAAGGCTGCCAAGTTCAACCCGATCGACATGATGGTCGGCTCGGGTGCTCGTGGCAACATGACCCAGATGCGTCAGATCGCCGGCATGCGTGGCCTCGTGGCCAACCCACGTGGTGACATGATTCCTCGCCCGATCAAGAAGAACTTCCGTGAGGGTCTCGAGACGCTCGAGTACTTCATCGCCACCCCGGGTGCTCGTAAGGGCCTCGTGGACACGGCGCTGCGTACCGCCGACTCGGGTTACCTGACCCGGCGCCTGGTCGACGTGGCACAGGAGCTCATCATTCGCGAGCCTGACTGTGGCAGCAACCTCGGTCTCTGGATCGAGAATGTGGAGGCCGACACGGCCAACCGCCGTAGCCACCTCGAGACCAAGCTGTTCGGCCGTGCGTTGTCAGCCGACGTCACCCTCGCCGACGGCACCGTCTACCCGCGCAACATGATGGTTGGTGATATCGAGATGGCCGCCTTGCGCGACGATCCCAAGATCAACCGCGTGCGTGTTCGCTCGGTCGTCACCTGTGACGCCGAGTTGGGTATCTGCGCACTCTGCTACGGCCGTTCGCTGGCCACCGGCAAGAGCATCGAGCTCGGCGAGGCTGTTGGCGTCATCGCCGCTCAGTCCATCGGCGAGCCCGGTACTCAGCTGACCATGCGTACCTTCCACACCGGTGGTGTGGCTGGTAAGGACATCGCCGGCGGTCTGCCTCGCGTCGTCGAGCTGTTCGAGTCGCGTACCCCGCGTGGTTCGGCTCGCTTGGCTCGTGCCACCGGCGTGCTGCACATCGGTGACGACGAAGGCAAGGGCATCCCGATCACGGTCATCGACGATCAGGGCGAAGAGCACCAGATCATCCTCCCGACCGGCAGCCGCCCGATCGTGGTCGATGGCCAGGACGTCAAGGCCGGCGACCCGATCACCGACGGTCCCTTCGATCCGAAGGAACTGATGGAGATCAAGGGCATCCGCGAGACTCAGCTGTACCTCGTCGAAGAGGTCCAGAAGGTGTACCGCGACCAGGGTGTGTCGATCAGCGACAAGCACATCGAGCTGATCGTTCGCCAGATGACCCGTCGTATCGGCGTGCAGGAGCCCGGCGATACCGGCTTCCTGCCCGGCGAGCGTGCCGACGCCAAGGTGTTCCGCGACACCAACCGTCGCATGGTGGAAGAGGGCAAGAAGCCCGCTGAAGGTCGCCCGGAGATCATGGGTATCACCAAGGCGTCGCTGGCCACCGAGAGCTGGCTGTCCGCAGCGTCGTTCCAGGAGACCACTCGTGTCCTCACCGAAGCCGCCATCGACGGCAAGGGCGACAGCCTGCTGGGTCTCAAGGAGAACATCATCATCGGCAAGCTCATCCCGGCCGGTACCGGCATGATGCGCTACCGCGAGTTCGATGTTGCCGCTCCGGAGTACCAGCCGATGGCCTACTTCAGCAGCGAAGGCGCGCAAGACCCGGCCGCCTGGCTGAGCAACATTCACGGCACGTACAGCAGCGACGGCGAGCCGGAAGTGGTCGCCGAAGTCTGATCGTTCCGATCCAGAAGTGGTAGCAACGGCCCGGGGTTCACGCCCCGGGCCGTTGCGCGTCCCCCGGCTCGAAGGTGCGAGTGCCACGCAGTCAGTGCGAGTGCCACGCAGCCAGTGCGAGTGCGACGCAGCCAGTGCGAGTGCCAGACGACCATGCGAGTGGGTACTCGCACCCCGGGATGCGAGTACTCACTCGGATGTCGACGACGGGGGCGAACCCGAAGTTCGGGGAGAAGTACGGCTACGGCATCGTGAAGGGCTACGAGCTGTACGAGTTGCCCGGCCTGCTCGCGGGCGATGACCCCAACAGTGGGCCAGGCGGTACGTTCGTCGACCCGAACCAGGACTACGTCAGCGGACTCAGCTCAGACGACCAGACTCGCTACTACGCGGATCTGTATGGCAATCAAGAGGGCAACAGCACGATCGACGCGGACACGGGGGAGACGATCTACCTCCCTCCGCCACCCGAGGAAGCAGGCTGCCAAGGCAAAGCGCAAGCCGAGATCTACGGTGACCAGCCATTCAACGATCAGGACTTCTCGCAGCGCTATGGCCAGCTGTCGGAGGACATGCAGAACGACCCTCGCCTACAGGACGCATATGTCGAGTGGTCGGATTGCATGTACGAGCTCGACCAGAACCTCGACTTCCTCGACCCGACCGAGGTTCAGAACTACTTCAACAAGCAGTTCGCCGAGGCGAAGGGCCAGAAGGTGCTGCCGCTGGACCCCGAGACCGGCGAACCGATCGGCGACTACAACCAGGACGAGGGCTGGGGCTCCACGCAGAACGCGGATGGCTCAGGATGGGCCTTCATCGGTACCGGTGAAGTGATCGATGATGCGACGCTGGAGGAGCTGCGCAAGGCCCAGATCGATCTCTGGAAGTCGGACAACAAATGCCAGCAGGACGTTGGCCTCAAGGACCTGCAACGTCGTCTGGAAAAGGAGTTGGCCGACACGCTCACCCAGGAGTTCCCTGGCCTCGTTGGTCAGTCGTGACGCTGGACCCCACGATCGAGCCACAGCAGGTCAGCTTCGAACAGCAGCCGTTGCCCGATGTCGCCGGACGTAGCCGACGGCGCAGATTGCGTCAGGCCGGCATCGTGCTGTGCCTGGCACTGGTGTCGGCCGGAGTCGGTGTGTTGGTCGGCCGTTCGATCAAGTCGCCGGCTGACGCTGCCAGCTCGGCAAAGCCACCGACCGCATCGCTGATCACGGTTCCCGTGGAGCGGCGCGAGCTGGTGTCGTCGTTGGCGATCGCGGGTGAAATCGCCTACGTCGAGCCGGTGCCTGTTCGCCTCGCAGGCCTTGTCGGCGCCGCCGGTGGCGAAAAGCAGATCGTCACGAAGGCGCCCGAGGTCGGCGCAGAAGTCACCGACGGTTTGGCGATGTTCGAGATCTCCGGGCGCCCCGTGTTTGCGCTGCACGGCGAGCTCCCCATGTACCGAGAGCTGGCGCCGGGGGCGCACGGGCCCGATGTTGCACAGTTGGAGACGGCGCTGGCTGCACTCGGCTTCGTGACCGGCACCGTTGATGACACCTACGATTCGGCAACCGAGGCCGCAATCGACGCGTTCTACGAGTCGCGCGGCTACGCCAGCCAAGGCCCGACCGACGATCAACGCAAGCAACTCAGCGAGGCTCGCAAATCCGTTGTGGACGCCGATAGCGCTGTGCGGTCAGCGCAGGTGGCCCTCAGCAACGGCCAGAGCACCGTGACACAGAGCGAGCGGCTGGCGCGCACTCTCGCCCGCGACAAGGCTCGTACCGCGGTGAGCGATGCGCAGGCTGCCGCTGAGCGCAACAACGCGTTGGCGACAGCGGACGTGACCAGCGCTCGCAGCCTTCGCGACAACGCAAAGGCATCCAGCGACAATGCGGTCGCGATGTACGCGGCGGGCCAGGTGGCCGGTGCGCTCAATCCGGATACCGGCGACCCGTTCACGCCCGCTGAGCTGGCGGCGTTGCAGCAAGACGTACTCGACAAGGACAAGGCACGGCTCGAAGCGGATCAGGCGCTGAACAAAGCGGTGAGCGATGAGGCGGCCATCATCGCCCAGGGCAAGAGTGCGCTCGACGATGCCAATGGACAGTTGCTGCTGGCCCAGGCCGAGCTCAACGATCTCGACAAGCCGGCGGACACGACGGCGTTACGCGACGCCGTGACTGCCGCCAAGAATGTCCTTGGGGAAGCCAACACCTCGCTCGCGACGCTGGAGGCGGAGGTGGGAACGGTGCTGCCGGCAGGTGAGGTGGTGTTCCTGCCGAATCTGCCGATCACGTTCACGAGTGTGAATGCCAGCGTCGGCGCTGCCCCGCCTGGCGATGCGATTGCCGAAGTGTCCAGCACCGACACGGAGATCACCGGCAGCGTGTCCAAGGCCGATGCCTCCCTACTGGTCGTTGGCTCGCCTGCGAACATTCAGGTGCCCGACCTGGGCGTCGAGGTGGGCGGCACGCTGAAGGAGATCCGCAAACCGAAGCAAGCCGACGATGGCGGCAACGGGGGCGGCGGTGGCTCGACGTCGGATCGGTTGGAGGTGGTGGTCGTCGCCGACGACTCGTCGCAGCTGATGCCAGGTTTCAGCGTGCGCATCGGGGTCACCGTTTCGTCGACCGCGGGGGAGGTACTGGCGGTGCCGGTGGCGGCTGTGTTCGTGGGTGCCGATGGCACCAGCAAGGTGGAGGTCGAGCGCTCGGCTGCTCTCGGCAGCCGTGCCGCAGTCACCGAGCTGGTAGAGGTCGAGGTAGGCCTCAGCGCTCAGGGCTACATCGAGATCACGCCCAACGGGGCCGACCTCGTCGAAGGCGATCGAGTGGTGGTGGGCAGCGACAGCGGCACGCGCCGGCAACGGCGCTCGCGAACGACCACGACCGACCCTGCCGTCGAGAACACGACAGCGGGCGGGTGATCCGTGACCGAAGTCGAGCTCGTCGGGCAATTCGGCGATGATGCGGTCGCGGTGCCTGCCCCGCCTGTCGTGGAGCTGCGCAACCTGTGGCGCGTGTTTCCCTCGGAGCCTCCAGTGGCAGCGTTGCGCAACATAGACCTGGCTGTGCGGGCAGGCGACTATCTGGCGGTCGTTGGCGCTTCCGGCTCGGGAAAGAGCACCCTGCTGAACATCCTTGGCCTGCTCGATCGACAGACGGACGGCGCATATCTCCTCGATGGGCTCGACACCTCGTCGCTGAGCGATAGCGAGCGGGCGACCGAGCGCAGTCGGCGCCTGGGCTTCGTCTTCCAGTCGTTCCACCTGTTGTCGCACCGTTCGGTGGAGGAGAACGTCATGCTCGCCGAGCTGTATCGAGGTGAGCCTCGCAGCGGTCGGCTGGAGCGTGCGGTGGATGCGCTCACCACGGTTGGCTTGCGACATCGCATCGGCTTTCTTCCGACCCGGCTGTCCGGCGGCGAACGTCAGCGGGTAGCGATCGCTCGCGCGCTGGTCGGCCGACCGAGCCTGCTGTTGTGTGACGAACCAACCGGCAACCTCGACAGCAGCAACACTGCCTCGGTGCTCGAACTGTTCGGCGACCTTCATGACCAGGGCCTCACCATCGTCATCATCACCCACGACAGCAACGTCGCCGGTCGCGCCGGTCGCAAGGTACAGATGACCGATGGCGAGCTGCGGGAGGTCGGCTGATGGCCATCCGCCGGCACTCGCGGTTCAAGCTTCGTGACCTCTTCGACGAGTGTCTCGCGGGGCTCTTCGCCCGCCCCGCGCGCACGCTGCTCACGGCGCTGGGCACGGTGCTGGGCATTGCCTCGCTGGTCGCCACACTCGGGATCTCGCGAACCGCGGGCAACCAGATAGTCGACCGTTTCAACGAGCTCAGTGCCACGCAGGTCACCGTTCGCGCCCGCAGTAACGGGTCGTCGGGTGGCACCAACCGCACGGGTGCGGCGCTGCCCTGGAAGGTGGAGGATCGTCTCGACCGCCTCAACGGTGTGGTTGCATCTGGCGCCATTGCCGACGTACCCAACGCCGGTGGCATTCGTACCGTGCCAGTGGACGATCCCTCGGCGCCGCGCGAGCGGGTACTGCCGGTGTTCGCGGCCTCTCCCGGGTTGCTCGATGCAGTTCGCGGCGGCATTTCCAGCGGCCGCTGGTTCGACTCCGGCCATGTGGCTCGTGAGGACCACGTGGTAGTGCTTGGCAGTGATGCCGCAGCTCAACTCGGCATCGATCGCCTCCGCAACCTGCCCAGCGTGTTCATCGGCGACGTGCAGTTCACCGTCATCGGCATCATCGACGCCGCACCGCGCGACCCTGGTCTCCTGGCCGGGATCATCATGACCAGCTCGGTAGCGAGCAGCCGCTTCGGGGTGAGCCGGCCCGAGCGTGTGGTCATCGAGACCGATCTGGGCGCTGCCAGCCTCATCGCCACGCAGGCCGCGACGGCCTTGAACCCGAACGCCCCCGAATCGCTGTCCGTCGCTGCGCCCGCCGACCCGGCCCGCGCTCGAGAGGGTGTGGCGAACGACGTCAATCAGCTGTTTCTCCTGCTGGGTCTGGTGTCACTGGTCGTAGGGGCCATCGGCATTGCCAACGTCACGCTGGTCACCGTGATGGAGCGCACCGGCGAGATCGGCCTGCGACGTGCGCTGGGTGCGTCGCGAGTTCACATTGCGGTGCAGTTCCTGGCCGAGTCGATGGCGATGGGAGTGATCGGTGGCATCGTTGGCGCCAGCGTCGGCATCCTCGTCGTGGTCGCTGTCGCGGCGTCGCGCCAATGGACCCCAGTGCTCGATGTCTGGCTGCCGCTGGCCGCACCGTTCGTCGGTGCCGCGGTCGGCCTGATCGCCGGGCTGTACCCCTCATTGCGCGCCGCACGGCTGGAACCGGTGGAGGCCTTGCGTACCGGTACGTGACGCCTCGGAGAATGGTGGTTGACTTACATACTCGGTATGGCTATACTCGGTATGTATGGCAGTGCGCGAGGGTTTGCTGTCGTTGCTCGAAGACGGGCCGCGGCACGGGTATCAGTTGAAGACGGTGTTCGAGCTGGCGACGGGTGGTGTGTGGCCGCTCAACGTCGGCCAGGTGTACACCACGCTCGACCGGCTGGAGCGCGACGGGTTGGTCTCGGTCGGCGGTGCGCCTCCAGGTTCGGAGGTTGCGCCCGGGCAGAAGATCTACGCCATCACCATCGCCGGTAAGGACGAGTTGGGTTCTTGGTGGGAGGCGGTGCCGGCCGATGAGCCGCCACCGCGCGACGAGCTGATGTTGAAGGTGCTGATGGCCATCGAGCACGACAGGGCGCATGCCCTTCGGGTCGTCACTCGTCAGCGCACGGTGCTGCTGCAGTTGTTGCAGGCCAAGCGCCGCGAGCGCTCCGCCGCAACGGCTGTTGATGGCTCGCTGGCGGCTCGGTTGGTGACCGAGGCGTTGGTGGTTCGGGCAGAGGCCGACCTGCGGTGGCTGGACACGGTTGAAGCAAATCTCACGGCGAAGGGGAAGTGACATGATCGATCCAGCTCTGGAGTTCATCGACGTCGTCAAGACGTTCGGTGTCGGCTCGACGGAAGTGAAGGCACTCGGCGGTGTCAGCCTGCGGGTGGCGCCTGGCGAGTTCGTTGCACTCATGGGGCCGAGCGGCTGCGGCAAGAGCACGTTGCTGCACCTCGCCGGCGGGCTGGAGGAGCCGAGCGCCGGCCGTGTTCGTGTCGGCGGCCGGGAAGTGGGCGACCTCGACCTCACTGCCCGCGCCGAGTTGCGACGGTGCGACGTCGGGTATGTGTTCCAACGGCTCAACCTGCTGGCCTCGCTGACGGCGGTGGAGAACGTGATGCTGCCCTTGGAGCTGGAAGGTGTCGGATCGAAGGTCGCTCGTTCGGCGGCGCGCGAGGCGCTGGCCGCGGTTGGTTTGACGCAACAGCTCGACCGTTACCCAGATGACTTCTCCGGTGGCCAGCAGCAGCGCATCGCGATCGCCCGTGCTGTCGTGGGCGATCGCAAGCTGCTGTTGGCCGACGAGCCGACGGGTGCCCTCGACACGATCACCAGTGATGCGGTGATCGAGTTGCTGGCGGGGCTTCCGAGCAGGACCGGTGCCGCGGTGGTGCTCGTGACGCACGAGCCCCGCTTCTCCAGCTGGGCCGACCGTGTGGTGTTCATGCGCGACGGCGTCGTCGTCGAC
>JBBQMG010000151.1:0-9226 GCA_038328705.1 Acidimicrobiales bacterium
TGGTCTCCACTGCCTCGACTTCACCCTCTGTCTCGTCGTCGCCGTCATGACGCCCCGGGGTCACCGGGACAGTCAGCGAGCCATCTTCATGCCGAATGATTTCCATACAGGGCCTCTACCCAGCACACCGCAGCTTCACCCATATTTTCCGCATGGATTGGTCGTACCCCAGGTTGTCAAGGGATGGTAGGCATGCCTAACATTCAGCAGTCCGAAAGGTCCCCATCCATGTCTCACATCCTGCTTCGCCGCGCGTGCACTGCGGCGGCCACCCTCGCACTTGTCGTCGCCGGCGCATCATGCACCAAGAAGTCCGACGACACCATTGCTGTCACGGGCACCAACGACGCGTGCACACCGGCGGTCATGTCGCTGACCCCCGGCACGGTGACCTTCGAGTTCACCAACAAGGCCGACAGGGTCAATGAGCTGTACGTACTGCGGGCGGACAACAGTGTGGTCGGTGAAGTGGAGAACGTCGCCCCCGGTACCAAGCGCGGCCTCACTGCCGATCTGTCTGCCGGCAGCTACTTCCTGGCCTGCAAGCCAGGTCAGGCAGGCGACGGCATTCGCACCGAGATCGAAGTGACCGGCGACGGCGGGGCAACTGCCCTGGTCGCCGACCGTACGATCGCTGTCGGCGCGACGAACTATTCGTTCGACCTGCCGCAGGGAGCCACGATCGAGAAAGGTGAGACCATCACCTTCACGATGAAGAACGACGGGACCATCGAGCACGAGATGGAAGTGTTCCTTCCGGATGGTGACGCGCTCGGCGAGATCGGACCGACCAAGGCTGGTGAGACGGGCTCCGTCACGCTGACGTTCGACAAGGCCGGCACCTACCGACTGGTGTGCGGCATCGAAGGCCACGAAGCCCAGGGCATGGTGTCGTCGATCGAGGTCGCTGACTGACGGAGACCGCCCCGGGCACTCGATTCACCGAAGAACGGCTATACGGATAGGGTCCGTGCGGTGGGGTCGGCTCAGCAGACGGCGCACACAATACGCCGGGTGATCCGCGTGCGAGGGGTCGTGCAGGGGTGTCGGCTTCCGGCCGTTCGTGCATCACCTGGCGACTTCGGCCGGGCCTCACCGGCACGGTGCGTAACGACCCCGACGGCGTGCTCACCGATGCCGCCGGTCCACGTCGGCGGCGCCTCGCTGGCATGGGTTTCGCGCCATCCAGCCGTCACCGCACCGATCGTCGGTGCTACCAAGCCGCACCATCTCGACGACGCGCTGGCATCAGTGCAGCTCGCTCTCACCGCCGAGGAAGCAGCATTGTGGGAAGCGCCGTACACCCCGCAACCGGTGCAGGGCTTCTGAGCGCGCCCTGGCACCCTGAGCCACGCCAGCTTCGCCGACACTTACCGCGAACGGTGGTTCGTGCCCGGGCACGGTGTCAGGTAGATGGCGTCGGAGGGTTCCTCGACGTCTGCGGTATGCCAGACACCGGCCGGGTTCAGAATGGCCTGACCGGCCGTCGCACGAGTGCGCACCACCGCCCCGTCGACCTCCTGTATGAACTCTGCCACCCCGGAGATCACGATCACCATCTCATCGCCGGCCGGATGGCACTCCCACATTCCCCACGGCTCGGCCGAGTGCTCGACGAATACCAAACGACCTGGGTCCTCGCCGGTCGTCAGGGCAGAGATGTAGGCGCCGAAACCCGCCGGGTCGAAGGTGAAGTCGCCGATCGTCGTGGCACCGCCGCCAGCGGCGAAGTGCACCGGCGTGTTGGTCAGCCGAATACCGTCGCCTACCTGAGTGTTCGTCACCATCTGCTCCTCGATGTCGGTCATACCACTGTTGTCGTTCGGAGAGCGCACTTTCCGTCGCCGCTGAGCAACGTATCGAAGACACGCCCAGCGTCGAGGCGTGATGGACAAGCCGAGGTTCCGAATGGGTCGTCTCGATCATGTGCACATCCGAGTTCCAAACCGAGCCGAAGCAGCGGCCTGGTACTCCGAGCACCTCGGGTTCGAGCTCCGCCGTCTTGCCCCTGCCATGCGGCCGCTCTGGGCCGGACTGGACTGACGTGGGTCGCCGGTCCTGCGGCATCGATGTGATGTGGACCCTGCGCCCTAACGACCTCGACGAAGAGTGGCCCGCCCACCCTGCACGAGCAGGCCGGCAAATGTCGCGGTCCAGGCGGCGAGGGCGACAGCGAGGGTGACTTTGGGGGCCCATTCGAGTTGTTCGAGTTTGATGCCAGCGCGCATCTTGAACGTGGCGGCGCCGTACATGCCGAGGGGGAACACGAGCGCCCAGTAAGAGGGGTGATAGCGCAGCGGTAGGTGGCGCACGATGTGACGCCAGATGCCGATCGCGACCATCAGCGGTAACCTGAAGGTGGCGGTGGCCCAAGCGACCGTGACAAGTCCTTCGATCAACGGTCCGAGGCGATCGACTCTGGGCGAGACGGCCCGGGCGGCGAGCAGATTGGAGCCGGCCAGCACGGTGATCGCAACAGCCCCCGCAGCAATCCACGCGGGCGGGTCGGCTTCAGTGGGTTCGAGCGGCCGGAACGTCCAGCGCAGGAACACCATGGTCATGACGATGAGGTAGAGCACGAGTCCGAGGCAGAACGCGGCTATGCACATGAAGGCGAGGAAGTCGCTGGGGTGGCGGCCGAGGAGGAGTGCGCCGAACACGGCAACCGATTCAGTGGCGACAGTGAGAAGAAACCACGAGCCGTTGATGCCACTGCCCAGGGCGGGCTTGTCGCGGCGCAGAACGTCGGCGATCAAGGCGGTGTAGACGAGGACGACGTAGAGCGGCAGAGAGCACCACCACAGGACCTCGGCGAGGGTCCACCAACCGTGGATGAGCGCTGAGGCGCTGGCGAGCACGTTGGTGCCGGCAACGATGGTGAGGAACCCGAAGCCTTTGGCGTGACTGGTGAGGTCGGCGATGAGCCGTCGAGGGAAGACGACGAGCCGGATCACGATCAGCACGGCGAGGATGACGTAGGAGGCCGCTGCAACTGCGTAGAGGCTGTTGGCGAGCCAATCGATCTTCTGTTGCTTGGCGGCAATGGCGATGATGCCGGTGGCCATCACGAGGGCGAAGTAGCCGGGGAACAGCGTGGCGATCGGGTTGAGGCGACCCCGAGGCTCGAGTTTCGCGACGTTGGTCATGGTCGGAGATAGCGCAGGAATGCCGCTGCGGCGGCGAACAGGGTGACCGACACGGCGGCGGTCGCCCAGGCGAGCGACTCGGTGTCGGTTTGGAACGCTTCGACGGCGACGGTGATGAGGAACACCTGGAACGCGACGAGGATGATGACGTAGAGCACAACAGCTGACGAGGTGCGTCTGGCCCGTTCGGAGGTTCTCATGTATGCCTGCCGAGCGCCCAGATCATGCCGTCAGTGCGGACCTCGAGGTCGATGCGACCGAGTGGCCGGGTCGGGGGTCCGGAGATGACGGCGCCGGTTTGTGCTTCGAAGTTCCCTTCGTGGCAGGGGCAGTGCCAGCGCTGTTGGTCGGGTTCGTAGTAGACGACGCAGCCCAGGTGCGTGCATTTCTGACTGAACGCGACCACGTCGGTATCGGAGAGCCGCACGAGGATCGCCGGGTCTGCGTCGCCGGGGTAGCGGAACAGGTGGGGTTCACCGACGGCGACGTCAGCGAGCGGAAGGATCGCCCGCGGCTCGCCAGTGTTGATGGTGCGCAGTTGCGTCCATGCGGCGATGCCGACGTTGGCGACGGCGAACGTGCCGGCGCCGAGGACGAGGTAGCGGGCGAACTCGCGGCGGGTGACTTCCTCCTCCGACAGCGCCTGGTACGGGAAGTCGCGTTTCCACGGTGGCGCCACCGGGACCTCGATCGGTGTCTGGCCTTCTGTCATGAGTTCACCTCGGATTGCTCGAGTCCGAACGGGTCGTCGAGCCAGGAACGTTGGGTGCCGGTGAGCACGTCGAGCGGGCCCCCGAGCGCGTCGTCGATCACCGTGTAGACCTTGGTGCGCACTTCCTGGCGGCCGAACAGGAAGTCACGGAACAGGCTGCCGCTACGTGTGTCGCGGAACTCCTCGATGGTGCCGTACCAGAGCGCTTCGCTGGGGCAGACCGACGCGCACATCGGGGTGAACCCTTCGGAGGTGCGGTCGGTGCACATGTCGCACTTCATCATCTGGTCGAAATCGGCGACGTACTTGGGGACGCCGAAGGGGCAGGCGAGCACACAGTTGGAGCAGCCGATGCAGCGGGGCTTGAGCGCGGATTGGACGATGCCTTCTTCGGTCTGCTTGATCGCGTCGGCGGGGCACACCTGTGCGCAGGTGGGGTCTTCGCAATGCATGCACACCATCGGCGCGGTTTGCGTGGAGGTGGCTCGGTCGACGCGCTCGAGATGGATGAGCGATTGCCCGCGGTGTGTGCCGCATTCGGCGCAGGCCGAGACGCACGCTTCGCAGCCGATGCAGCGGCTCTGGTCGATCACGAAGACCGGGCTTTCGTCAATGCCGAACTGTCCTGTTCTCACGCCTGACCCTCGTGCAGTTCCATGTCGCGAGCGTCGGTCGTCGGGGTGTGCCCGCCGGCGCGTTCGACGCGCACCGCGGCCACCTTGAACTCGGGCATCTTCGACAGCGGGTCGACAGCACGGTTGGTCAACTGGTTGGCAGCCTTGTCGCCGGGCCAGTGATACGGGATGAACACGGTGTCGGGTCGGATCGTGTTGACCACGTGCGCCGGCACGGTGATCGTCCCACGGCGTGAGGTGACGGTGACGAGATCGCCGTCGGCGATGCCGAGCGGCTCGGCGAGACGAGGGTGCATCTCACACAACGGTTCGGGGTACTGGGCGACGAGCGCGGCGATTCGCCGAGTCTGGGTACCCGACAGGTACTGCGAGACGACCCGGCCGGTGGTCAGCAGCACCGGGTAGTCGTCGTCGACGACCTCGGCGGACAACTTGTACGGCACCGCATGGAAGCGGGCCCGACCGTCGGGGAAGTGGAACTGGCCGCCCTCGTGCAGCCGCGGGGTGCCAGGGTGACCCACCTCGGGGACGGGCCAGAACAGGCCCATCTCATCCTCGATTCGTTGCCAGGTGGCGCCGGTGTAGTCGGCGGTGCCACCGGTGCTGGCCCGGCAGAGCTCGTCGAAGATCTGCTCGGCGTTCGTGTACGGGAAGTACTCGCTCTTGCCGAGGCGTTCGGCGATGTCGAGCAGGATCTCCCAGTCGCGGCGGGCCTCGCCGGGCGGGGTGACGGCGGCGTTGATCTTGATGATCCTGCCCTCGCCGCTGGTCGAGGTGCCTTCGTCCTCTTCGTGCAGCGAGCCGGGCAGCACGATGTCGGCGTGGTGTGCTGATTCGGAGAGGAAGAAGTCGATGACCGCGTAGAACTCGAGCTTGTCGAGCGCCTCTCGCGTGAAGTTCGAGTCGGGTGCCGACACGAGCGGGTTGAAGCAGATCGACAACAGTCCCTTGATCGTGCCGTCGTGGATCGCTTCGATCAGCTCCTCCGCCGGCAGACCCTTGCCTGGAATGTCGGCCTCGTCGCAGTTCCACACCTTCGCCACTGCGCCCCGGTGCTCGGGGTTGGTGATGTCTCGGTTGCCGGGCAGCTGATCGCACTTGTGACCGTGCTCACGGCCGCCTTGGCCGTTGCCCTGCCCGGTGATCGTCGACACCCCACAGCCCGGTTTGCCGAACTTGCCGGTGGCGAGCCCGAGGTTGATCGCGGCGAGCACGTTGTCGACGCCTTTGGTGTGCTGCTCGATCCCGCGGGCGTGGAGCATCATCCCGGTCGCTGAGGTGCCCCACAGCTCGGCGGCTTCCTCGATCCGCGCCGCAGGTACACCGGTGATGTCGGCCGCCCAGGCTGGTGTCATCTCGGCGACCGCTTCAGCGGCCTTGTCGAAGTCGACGGTGTGGTTGTCGATGAAGTCGTGGTCGAGCCAGTCGCGTTCGATCAGGATGTGCAGCACCGCACCGAACAGCGCCGAATCAGTGCCGGGCCGGACCGGGAGGAACAGGTCCGCGGTGCGCGCAAGAGGCACGACGCGTGGGTCTTGGACGATCAGCTTCGCGCCCCGGTCGCGAGCTTTCCAGATGTAGCTGGTCGTGATCGGGAACGTCTCGGCGACGTTCGAGCCGGCGACCCACACCACGTCGGCCAGGGGGATGTCGCTCCACGGGTTCGGTGCCCGGTCGATTCCGAGCGCCTTCTTGTTGCCGGTGCCAGCCGACACCATGCAGAACCGGCCGTTGTAGTCGAGGTTGGCGGTGTGCAAGGCGAGGCGGGCGAACTTACCGACCAGGTAGCTCTTCTCATTGGTGAGCGACACGCCGGACAACATCGCGAACGCGTCGTCGCCGTATTCGGCTTGGATGCGCTGGATCTCGGACACGACTCGGTCGAGAGCCTGGTCCCAAGTGATCTGACGAAACCCGCCCGGCGCTGTCTCGTCGCGTTCCATCGGGTGCAGCAACCGGTCGGGGTGGCCGCCCTGCAGGTAACGCTTCACGCCCTTGGGGCAGAGCTTGCCTTCGTTGAACGGGAACTCGTACCACGGCTCGAACCCAACGACCTGGTTGTCATGCACCTTGAGCTTGATGCCGCACTGTTGACCGCAGAAGCAGCAATGCGTGTTGACCACCTTGTCGATGGTGAGGCCTGCGTTCCAGCCGCCTGGTGGGGCTTCGTTGAGGTGCGGCCCGTAGCGGGCGATCAGTTCTTCGTCGGTGATCGGTGGTCGTGCCATCAGCCGAACCCTCCTACCCGCGCTGATTGGGCGAGGGTGACATGTGCGCGCCGGCACTTGGGACAGGTGTCCTGGTAGTTGCCGCCACCTTCGATCGAGTAGTCGAACCCGACCTGTGGGAGCACCTCTTTGAGATCGGCGATCTGTTGTGCGCTCGCGAACTCGTCGCCGCACCGCCGGCACACCGCTGGTTCACCCTCCGCGTTGGCCCGCTTGTAATAGGCGACACCAAGGTTTCCGGGGCGTTGGAAGATGTGGAACAGCTTGCCGAACGGCAGATACATCAACCCGAGGATCACCGTGAGCGCGTGGATCGTGTTCAACGCCGAGTAGAAGCGGCCTTCCAGCCACGTGCTCGACACCGTCAAGAACAGACCCGAGACCGACACCGCGAACAACCCGGCGAGCGCGAGGAAGTCACCGGAGCGTTCCACTGCCATCGCCCCCGGGTCACGCAGTCGGCGACGCAGAAAGATGAACACCCCGGCGAGCACCAGGACGGCTGCGACGTCGAGCGCGTGAAAGATGAACCAGCCGACGATGCTCTCCGCATCGAACTTCAACGTACCCACCCTGGATAGGTACACCTGGTAGCGGTCGGCTCGCTGGCCGACGCTCTCGAAGTGCAGCAAACCCAACGTCAGCGGGATCGTCACCAGCCCGGCGAGGATGCACCCCCAGAACACCAGCTGGTGGGCGAGCCACCGTGCCCGCGATCGACGGCGGATGAACCCTTGGGTGAGCAACTGGGTGGCGACCAGAGACGGCAATGCGGCGGCGTTGCGGACCTTGCGCTGACGGAACGCATCCCACCCGCGCCGGTTCAACATGGCCGTCGACGGTCGGCGCAACCAGACCGCGTAGCGATACGCAACGCCGAACACAGCGAAGACGACGCCGAACAGGTATCCGACCAGAGCTGCGTCGAACCACACCAGCCGGTCGCTGCCGATGAACGTCAACGCGATCACGATCGCGACGCCGACCACACCCCACGCCACACCACGGCGATCCAAATGGTTCGGCGAGCTGCTCACGCTGCCACCCTAGATCCGGCCCGGACAGCCCCGACGCGGTCGACGTCACGCGCCATCGGCGCGCCGCCACATCGGTTCGATCGGCGCCGCACCACTCGCGGAGACTCCCGACAGCAGGCGTTCCATCGCAGCGGCCATCTTGCGGCCACGGCCCTTGGCTACCTCCGCACGCGGACCTTCGAACGAGTCGTCGACCGTGTCACAGAACAGCTCGACCCATCGCTCGTACATTGCGTGCGACAGCGGTGTGCGGGCGTGCACCGGTTCATGCGCACGCAGCGGCTGGCCCTCATAGCCGACCTCACCAAGCAACTGCCACGACCAGAAATCGATCAACGTCGCGACATGCGCGTTCCAGTTCACATGGGCAGCTTCGAACACCGGACCGAGCAGGTCGTCCATGGCCGCGTCGCGGTAGAAGTCGCGTACCAGACGTTCGATGTCGTCACGATCGACGATGTCCTCCCGGACGCACTCCAACAGATGGCTCCAGCAGGGTGGATCGCCGCCCTCGCAGCTGCCGATCGGGTTCGGACCGTCGCTCATCATCACACCGTCGCAACGTGCTCGGTCTCGAGCCGAAGCACCAACGGGAACAGCACGTTGTTCTCCTTGTGGATGTGCAAGTGGGTGTCGGCTTCGATCTCGGCCATCGCAGCGAAGCACGCCGCGTATGTCGCACAGCCGTCTGGCGGCGGGGTGTAGTCATTGGTCAGCCGCCGCAGCGTGGCAAGCAGTTCGCCGACTGCGTCGTGTTCGCTGAGCATTACCGAGATGGGGTTGCGCAGCGACCCACAGTCAAACGACGGGACGTCGGCAGACGCAGCGAGCTCGCGGATCATCGGGAACAGCACCCGCTCTTCCTTCGCCAGGTGAGGTTCCAGATCAGCCTGCACCTGCGAGAAGCAGAGTGCGATTTCCACAAGCTCCGGATGGCGTTCCCCGTGGACCATCACGATCTTGTCGACCAGCGCCGCAACACGAGGGAGCTCGTCCCACAGGTAGCGGTGATGGGTTGCCTCGATGTGATCAACGAGCACATCGGCCGGCATCGTCGTCCACTCGGCTGGCTGCGCAGCCGTCGTTGCCGTCACCGCTTCCAGCTCAGCGACCGTTGCCTGCGGATCGAGACCGATCCGTGCGCACGCCTCGCCGACCGTGCGGCCACCGCCGCAGCAATAGTCCAGACCCCGCTTCTCGAACTCGCGTGCCAGCAGCGGGAACCTGTCGACCGCCTCGGCCAACGTCATCGACACATCGATCTTCACCATGAGCTTCTCCTTCTCCGAGAATACGAACGAGGCCGGTTCACGACAGCACGCCGACTGCTGTCACTGCCACCAGAGCGATACCGATTGCCATCTCTCGCAGGCCGAGTCGCTTGGCCGGAATCGGTGCCCGGCGCACCCACACCGACTGTGCGATCGCCAGCAGCAGAACTCCCACCACACCTGCGAGCAGCCGCCGA
>JBBQMG010000152.1:0-9125 GCA_038328705.1 Acidimicrobiales bacterium
GGCGAGCCGGACAGAGCCGACTGCTTTCCAGCGTTGCCCCACCCGGTCGGTCCGTTGGCCTGAGAGATTCCGGGGAGGTTGCTCCTTCGGCGCCCCGACGCTGGCTGCGTCGGTGGCTCTCCCGGCCGGGTGCAAATGGCACCCCGAACGCTACCTCGTCCGATGAGCCGCGCCGGTGATGACGAGGGCTACGTTCCGTGACATGACGAGCTTGATGGAAAGCGTGCGTGCCCTGACCGATCCGATTGGTGACCTTGGTGGGATGTGGCTGCTGCATCCCGATGTGCTGGGTCCCTGCCGTGACGCCGGCTACCCGAACGGTTACGCGTCTTACGTCGCTGGTCGCGGCGGCGTGCTGGGCGATGTCGACGCCGACGTCATCACGTCCGCCTTCGGATTCTTCGAGCCCAGCCTGGTGCGCAAGATGTGGGAGGCCGGAGTAGCGGTGGAGGGCGCTCGTGCGTCGTCGGCTCGTTACACGGCGGCTTGCTGCGAGTTCAGTCGCAGCCGCATCACCGGCTTCGCAGGCACGCAGCGCCTGGTCGAGCTGGCCGCACGAGTCGCAGCCGACGTTGATCCCACCGGTCTGGCGCTGTTCGCAGGCTGGCGCGCCCAACCCCAGCCCGACGACGCTGCGGGCAGAGCGATCCTTTTGATGCACATGCTGCGCGAGCTGCGCGGTAGCGTGCACATCGTCGCGATCGTCGCTGTTGGCCTCAGCGCGTTCCACGCCGTTCTGGCCAGCGGTGGCGAGGCGCAGGCAAAGCAGTTCGGGTGGCCCGAGCCCTATCCGTTGGTGGCAGCCGACACCAAGGCCGCCGCAGAGACACTGACCGACAACATCCTGTCGGGCCTCTACGCCGCAGTCTTGACCGAGTCGGAGGCTGCCGAGCTGGCGACACTGGCGGTTGCGTTGCGTGAGCACATGGGTGGGCACTGACATCCTCAAGAAGTGAGTAGTGCGGTACTCATGACACTTCCTGCGACGGGGTGCACGATGGCCTCATCAACTCAACAGGAGGAAACAAATTGGGACTTTTCAAGCAGATGAAGGAAATGAAGGACATGGTCCATGCCGCCCCCGGCATGATCGACCAGGCAAACCAGATGAGTGCCAACGCGCAGAGAATGGCCGCCGCACAGCAGCAGCAGGCCATGTATCAGCAGGCTGCCGCCTCTCAGGCAGCTGCAGCGGGCAGCCTGCAGGCCCAGCCCGGTGCGCTGGAAGCCATCGCCGGTGTCAGCCTGCAGCAGTACGCCGTCATCGTGAAGGCCATTGCACCGCTCAACTACGACCAGTCGGCCCTGCCCGGCATTGCCGCATCCCACGGCATCGACAGCTCGTCGTGGCAGCAGGCGCACGATGGTTGGAACGCCCGCATCCAAGGTGACCCGGCCGTCGCTCGTGCGTTCTCCGACATCTACCGAGGCGTCTGAGGGTCATGGGCTTCTTCAAGGACGTCAGGACCCTGAGCGCGCAGGGCAAGGAAATGCGCGACAACGCTCCGCCGATGAAGGACAAGATGGCCAACATGTCATCGAAGATGGCTGAGGCGAACGCGATGATGGCCGGAATGGCGCAGGGCGCCGCTCAGACGAACGCCGCTATCGCCAGCGGCGTTGCCGCGACGGCGACGATCACCGCAGCCCGTCAAACCGGGGCGCTGATCAACTTCAATCCGGTGGTCGAGCTGGACCTGTTGGTCATGCTGCCCAGTGGCGTGCCGATGCAGGCCACTCGTCAGGAGCCGGTCCAGCAGGTGCACCTCGGCCGCTGCCAGCCGGGCATGCGGTTGAACGTGAAGGTCGACCCGACCAACGCCAACAGTCTTTGGATCGACTGGGTGAGCCCGGTCTGCTGAGCTGTTCGCTCGTCTATTCGACAGTGCCGTACGCGCCAAGGTCACCGCTGCTCTTCGCGGCGGTGACTTCGGCGACCGCGGCACGTAGCGCGGCAGCGAAGGTGTCGATCTTGCCCTCGTGTACTGCGTTGACGGTGCAGTGCAAAGAGGCAGGTGGGCCTTGACGGTCCACGTACCAGCCCTCGCGCCAGAGCGCGTCGGCAACCGCATAGACGTCGAGCTGGGTCGGGTCGCTGGCCGCGAAAGCCAGCAGCGTGCGTCGGGCGCCGCAAGCGCATGCAACTCGGGCATCGTGGCAACTGCGGCTGCCAGCTGCAGCGTCGCCTGACGCGCGGCGGTGGTCAGCCTGAGATAGCCGTCGTCGCCGAGGTAGTTCATGACGGCCCACGCCGCGGCCATAGCGCCGCCGCCCTTGGTGCCCAGCACGCCCGACGATCCGTACCCGCGGCCGAGCCAGTTGTCGGTGACGAACGTTTGGTAGTTCCGTAGGCGCTTGTTGCGCTGCACGATCACCGACGCACCCTTGGCGGTGTACCCGAACTTGTGCAGGTCGACCGAGATGCTGGTCACGCCCGGTACGGAGAAGTTCCACGGCGGAATGTCGTGGCCGAGGCGGGCCATGTACGTCAACACCACGCCGCCCATGCAGCCGTCGACGTGACAGTTGATATCGCGCGCTTCGGCGAGCGCGGCAATGTCGGCAATCGGGTCGATCACGCCCAGGGATACTGCGGTGCCGAACCGACGAGCAGCACCGTGTTCTCGTCGATGGCTGCCTCCATCGCCGCCACGTCTGCGCGCCAGTAGGGCAGCACCGGGATGCGCCGGCTCTCCACGCCGAAGTAGTAGCAGCCCTTCTCGAATGCCGCGTGTGCGCTGGCCGGCAACACCACGTTCGGGGTGGCGATGCTGCGCTCCTTGCGGCCTCTTTCGCGGGCAGCCTTAACCGCCATCAGCAGGCTTTCGGTGCCACCCGTGGTCATGAAACCGGCGCCCTCCGGTCCAGCTTCCAACCAGTCGCCGACGATGCCGACCACGTCGTTTTGAATACGGCGCAGGCCGGGGAAAGCGTCGGTGTTGAGTGCGTTCTCGATGGAGAACTTGGCGTACGCGGACTCTGCTATTGACAGCACGTCGGGGCCCGCGCGTCGCGCCACCGAACATCGTTCGCCTTGAAGCCGTCGAGCTGGGCCAACACCTCGTCGCGATCGAGACCATGAGAGAGGAGTGCCATGCCCACAACGTACCCGACGAGGGTGGGCGTCTACGCTGCCTCCCCATGCCGACTCCAACCCGTGCGGACTTTCTGCTCGACCCCGACCTTGTCTTCCTCAACCATGGTTCGTTCGGCGCAGTGCCCCGCGTCGTGCAGGAGGCGTACGGGGGCCTGCAGCGCGAGATGGAACGCAACCCTGTCGCGTGGCTGCAACGGCGCGCTCCGGAGCTGATGGCCGGCGCACGTGTACGCCTCGCGGAGTTCCTCGATGTGAGTGGCGATGACGTCGTGTTCTTTCCCAACCCGACGACCGCCGTCAACATGGTCGCCCGCAACCTTCGCCTGCAGCCCGGCGACGAGGTGCTGACCACCGACCACGAGTACGGCGCGATGTACCGCACGTGGCGCAAGCTGTGTTCCGAGGCAGGGGCCACCTACGTCCGTGTGGCCGTCCCGACACCGGTGACCACCGCCGAGGACTTCGTCGAGCGAATGTGGGCTGCCGTGACGCCGCGCACCAAGGTGTTGTTCCTCGACCACCTCACCAGCGCGACGGCGCTGATCTTTCCCGTGGTGGAGCTGTGCCGGCGGGCGCGTGCTGCCGGCATCGTGTCCATCGTGGATGGTGCCCACGTGCCTGGTCACATACCGCTCGACCTCGCACAGATTGACTGCGACATCTACACCGGTGCGTTGCACAAGTGGGTGTGCGCTCCGAAAGGCTGTTCGTTCCTGTACGCCAGAGCGGCGGCGCAGGCATGGCTCGACCCGCTTGTCGTCAGCTGGGGCTGGGAGAGCGATCACCCCACCGACTCACAGTTCGTGGACTATCACGAGTGGCAGGGAACGAGAGATCTCTCGCCGTTTCTCGCCGTGTCGGCAGCGCTCGACTTCTGCGCGGCTCACGACTGGTCAGCTGTGCAGGCGGAAGGTCATCGGCTCGCGCTGCTGACGCGGGGGCGTGTGAACGATCTCACCGGCCTGGAGTCGATCAGCCCTGATTCCACCGAATGGATAGGACAGTTGTCGTCGATCCGACTGCCCGACCACGTCGACACACTGGCGACGAAGGCTCGCCTGTTCGACGAGTTCCGCATCGAGGCGCCGCTGCCCGAGTGGAACGGCCAGAAGTTCATCCGCGTCAGCTTCGCCGCGCACAACACCGAAGCCGACTCAGATGCGTTACTGGCAGCGCTGAAGCAGGTGCTCTAGGTCCAGACGCTGATGGAGGGTTCCAACGACCTGGGGAGGGGTTGGAACCCTCCATTGATCATGTCTGTCGCCGTGTAGCGTCGCTGGACGATGAGCGTGGCGCTGACGTTGGCGATCGCAGCGGCCGTACTGCTGGGGACCTCCGATTTCTTTGCGGCGCGGTCCGCGCGTACTACGGCGTCGATCACGGTCACGCGTACCGCCGTAGGAGTGAGCACGGCACTTTCTCCTTTGCTGTTGCTGCTCGTCGACTCACGGTGGACTGCGCACGACACCATCATCGGCGCAGTCTCGGGCCTCGCAATGATCACCGGCTTGATGCTGCTCTACCACGGCTATTCAGTCGCACGGATGGGCATCGTCGCGCCGCTGTCGTCGGTACTGCTGGCGACCGTGCCCGTGGTGTGGGACCTACTGCACGGCGTGACGCCCAACGGCTGGGCCTCGGTTGGGATGGCACTTGGCCTGGTCGCGCTGGTGCTCACCTCGTACACACCGGGCGGCAAGGGAAGTGTTCGCCAGGGTGCGCTGCTCGGCATCGCCAGCGGCGTCGCGTTCGGTGCGGCGTTCACTCTCATGGGTGAGGTCACCAAGGCGGCGGGTCTCTCGCCGGTGATCGCGCAGCGGGGGACAGGGCTGGCGCTGTTGGTCGTGATCGCCAGCTTGCGTCGCGACCCATTCATCGCCACCGGAGTCGGCCTCCGGCACGCGGTCGTGGCGGGAGCGTTGGGTTTGGTCGCCATCGGCGCGCTGCAGATGGCATTCCAACGCGGCGAGACAGGGCCCGTATCGGTGGCCTCCAGTCAGTTCGCCACGGTGGCGGTGATTCTCTCGGTGGCCTTCAACCGTGAGCGAATGCGCTGGTGGCAGGGGTTGGGTGTCGGTACCACCGCTGTGGCAGTCGCGCTCATCGCCGCCGGCGGATGACACAGGTCGCGGTCAGAGCCGAAGCAGTGCGACGCCGGTGATGACCAGGGCAACCCCACCGGTCTGCGACGAGTTGAGTCGCTCTCCCAACACGGCCACCCCGAACGCAACCGCGCCCAGTGCCTCGATGCCGAGGCCGACGATCAGGGTCGTGGACAGCATCTGCCCGCTCACTGCGCGGGACAGAAACACGGATCCGAGCATGAACGACACTGCAACGACAATGCTCGGGCCCACGTAGGTGAAGCCGTTGGAGGCCTTCATGAAGGCGCCGCCAACGCAGAACATCGCTGAACCAGCCAGTACGAGGAGCATGTCGCACAGAGCGCGGCTGCCGGCGCTAGATACACAGCTCAGCGAGATGCACTCCGGCGGTCAGTCAGGTCGCTAGCGTTTCTGCCCATGTCCGACAAACCAGTCATCTCCATCCCTGAGGGCGAGCCGCCCGCCGAATTGCTCATCGACGACGAGATCGTTGGCGATGGCGACGAGGCCATCATCGGCAAGCGCGTGATCGTTCACTACGTCGGCGTGGCCTGGAGCACTGGTCAGGAGTTCGATGCCAGCTGGAATCGCGGCGACACCTTCGACTTCCGGCTGGGTGCTCGGGAAGTGATCGAGGGCTGGGACCGTGGCGTCAAGGGCATGAAGGTTGGCGGCCGTCGCAAGCTGACCATTCCGCCCGACCTGGGCTACGGCAGTCGCGGGGCCGGTGGCGCGATCAAGGGTGGCGAGACGCTCGTCTTCATCGTCGACCTCGTCGCCGTTCGCTGAGCCCGAGTTCACTCGGCTAATTCGCTCAGGTGGCTGGCAGCAGGCGCTGAATCGCGATCACTCGCGTCGTGGGAATGTTGCCGATGCGCACTACATCACCGGTGCGAGGGGCGTGGATCCACTGGGTTGCGCTGACCGCAATGCCCACATGGCCCACGATGCCCGAGCCCACACTGGTCTCGAGGAAGATCAGATCCCCTGCCACGATTGGCTGCGTCGCTCTGTCGACGGCGACGCCCTTGGTCATCTGAGAGCCGCTGTAGTGCTGCAGGGAGACGCCGATCTCCGCGTAGGCAGCCATGGTCAGGCCGCTGCAGTCCCAGCTGTCAGGGCCGGCGGCGAAAGCCTTGTAGGGCTCGCCGAGTTGGGCCTTTACGAATGCGACCACGGTGGCGATCCGGGGGTCCGGAGTGGTAGCGCCACTCGTCGGCGTGGCACCAGGGGTGGCGACCGGGGGGGTGTTGACCGTAGGAACAACGGCTGCCGGAGGGACGATGGGGTCCGGCGCCACTGGCAGCCTGCCGCCGGGCGGCACCGTCAGTTTCATTCCGGGGTAGATCAGGCTGGTCAGGGTCAACTTGTTCGTTGCCAGGAGATCCGCCATACGCACGCCCATGGCTGGCGCAATTCCCGAGATGTAGTCGCCAGAGCGAACGATGTACTGCACGTCCAGGGCGGCCACCACGGGGGTCGCTGCAGGAGATGCCGTAGGGGCGGGAGCGACCACCGGGAGAACTCCACCAGCGGGGACGGCCAGTTGCGCTCCAGGATGAATGACGCTGGTGACTGTCAACTTGTTGGTGGCCAGCAGCGCGGAGAGCTTGACGCCCATACGCCCAGAGATGCCCGACAATGAGTCACCCGAGACAACGGTGTACGTGACGGCAAGAGCAGGTGCGGCAGGTGCCGGTGCCACCACAGGCGCTGCGGTAGCCGGCACGACACCACCAGCAGGCACCACGAGTTGCATACCTGGGTAGATCAAACTGGTGACGGTGAGCTTGTTGGTGTCGAGCAACGAAGTCAACTTGACACCCATACGCGAGGCAATGCCGAAGAGGTAGTCACCCGCCTGAACGGTGTACGTCATAAGCGCCACCGTTGGGGAAAACGGCGCCGGCAAGAAGGACGTTGGCAAGAAGGACGTTGGTGAGCCGGCCTGAGCAGTATCCACCAGGGCCAACGCACCAGTGGTTACTGTGAGAAACATCGCTGAAATGGCTCGACGGGTTCGGGTCATGTTCATTACTTCGGCATGCACTGTCGCCAACTTTACGGTTTCTTGACCGTGCGGGTCATCGCTCGTGCCACAGTGAGTCGGATGCGCGCCCTCGTGTCCAGGAGACTTGTGTCATGAGCAGGACCAACCGAGTACGCGATCGCAGGCCGTCTGCGGGTGCGCATCCCTCGCCATGGCGTGCCCTGCAGAACCCGTACGAGCCGACGAAGGTGCTCTCCGACGATCACGTCGAGCACATTCATCAGTCGTCGCTGGGTCTGCTGCAGACCACCGGAATGAGGGTGCTGCAGCCGCAAGCTCGCGAGATTCTGGCTGCTGGCGGATGCACCGTTGACGACCTCATGGTTCGCTTCGATCCGGAGCTGGTCGAGTCGATGGTGGCGTTGGCCCCCTCGACGTTCACGCTGCGGGCTCGCAATCCGGCCCGCGATCTGACGATTGGTGGGCGTAATGTTGTGTTCACTTCGGTGGGTGGGCCTGCCTTCGCGAACGACGTCGAGCGCGGTCGGCGCCCAGGCACCCAGGCCGAGCAGACGGAGTACCTGCGGCTGGTGCAGTCACTCGACGTGATTCAGCAGGAGGGCGGGGGTCCGTTCGAGGCAATGGATCTCGCGCCCGAGACTCGCCACCTCGACCTGTGTCACTCGCTCATCCGGTTGCTCGACAAGAACTGGCAGGGCATCGCGCTGGGCCGCGATCGAGCGTCGGACTGCATCGAGATGGCAGCCATCGCGCTCGGCACCGACCGTGACGGATTGGCCGAGCGGCCAGCGCTACTGACCATCGTCAACACGAATACGCCGCTGACCTTGGACATCCCGATGGCGGAGGGCCTGATCGAGCTCGCAGGGGCAGGGCAGGCAGTGTGCGTCACCCCGTTCACGTTGGCGGGCGCAATGGCGCCGGCGACTCTCGCCGGAGCGCTGGTGTTGCAGAACGCGGAGATGTTGGCAGTCGGCACCCTCATTCAGTTGGTGCGCGCCGGAGCGCCGATGGTCTACGGCTCGTTCACGTCGAATGTCGACATGCGCAGCGGGTCGCCAGCGTTCGGTACGCCGGAGTACACCAAAGCGGCGCAGGCCAGCGGCCAGTTGGCGCGTCGATACGGCTTGCCGTTTCGTTCGTCGAACACCACCGCGGCCAACACGGTCGACGCGCAGGCAGCGTACGAAAGCCAGATGTCGCTGTGGGGTGCGGTGATGGGCGGTGCAAACCTGGTCAATCACGCGGCCGGATGGTTGGAAGGCGGCCTCACCGCGAGCTACGAGAAGCTGATCATCGACGCCGAGATGCTGCAGATGATGGCTGAATACCTGCAGCCGATCGTCGTCGATGATGCGTCACTTGGCTTGGACGCCATCGCTGCGGTCGGCCCTGGCGGGCACTTCTTCGGCTCGCCACACACGCTCGAACGGTATGAGACGGCGTTCTACTCGCCGTTGGTCAGCGACTGGCGCAACTATGAAACCTGGGCCGAGGCGGGCAGCGTCGACGCCCGCGAACGCGCCCACCGCGTGTGGCGCCAACTGCTCGACGAATCCGAATCTCCAGCGCTCGACGGCGCCATCGACGAGCAGTTGACCGAGTTCGTTGCAACCCGCAAGGAAGAGTTGCTGCGCGATCGCTAGTGCTCTGACCACGAACGTTCGCGCGTTGTGGGGCGCCATTTCTGGACCGTTTGACACCAAGTCCGCCATCCGAGACGGAATGCACCCATTTGTGTGCGCAAGGACTTTCTGGGCAGCGATGGTCTCATAGCTCGTTCTGGGTGTTGTCAGTTCCGCAGTCCGGGACGCAGCACGCCCAGAAGAGCCGGCAGCAGCAGTCGGCAGGACGCGACCTACCAACCAGCATGGTCAGAGCACTAGCAGTCGCTGGCTGCCTTCAGGATCGG
>JBBQMG010000153.1:0-9059 GCA_038328705.1 Acidimicrobiales bacterium
CTGTCCATCCGCGCCCTTGCACCGCTGCCAGCTACGGACGACACCTTACGGTGCCTGCCCTGTGGGGAGGAAGGGGTACAACCGTGTGAATTACTGTGGGCAACAAGATGAAACGGTGTGTGAACAGGGGGTTACCACGCAGCCCTTTATCCACATATCCACAGGCATCCGAAAGCCCAGCGAATCGACCGCTCCAGCGACTGATCAGCCGATTGCAGGTCAGATGACGGCTGGTTGCAGCGAGACGGGTATCCCGTTGAGCACTGACGTACCGCTCAGCGGATCGAGCGCCTCGTGGTCAGCCAGGATGTTGCTGTTCACGCCGGCGCGCTCGGCAGCAACACGCATATTGGTGCCTGGCTGGCCGTGCCCCCACCCGTGGGGAAGGCTCACCACACCCGGTCGAATCGCATCGGTGACTTCGACAGCGGCGTCCACGGTGCCTACGCGGCTGGTCACGCGTGCCACGCCGCCATCGGTCAGTCCGTAGCGCACGGCGTCGTCAGGGTGCACGTGCAGCGTGCAGCGTGGCTTGCCCTTGACCAGTACTTCGATGTTGTGCATCCACGAGTTGTTGCTGCGCAGGTGACGGCGGCCCACGAGCACCAGCGGCTGCTCGGTAGCCGCCGCGGCTTCGCGCATCGAGCGCTCGAGGCGGATCAGGTCGGCGACCAGAACTGGATGGTCGAGCTCGATAGCTCCAGAGGGTGTGCGCAGGATGTCAGGCAGCCGTGGCTCGAGAGCGCCGAAGTCCACACCGTGCGGATTCGCCCGCAGCAACGCGACGCTCGCGCCACCAGGGTTGGCGCCGAACGCCTCACCGAAGGGGCCGGTCTGGAGCATGAAGTCCAGCATTCGCACCGGGCCTGCCTCGGCACCGAGTGCCGTGAGAATCTCGTCCGCGTCGCGTCCGTGAATCGGTGAGTTCGCATCATTGACCGAGCTCCGCACCATTCCAGCGAGGCCGATCTCGTCGGCCATTGCCGGCTCCGCATCCGCGCCAAGGCCTGCCGCAACGAGACCAAGCTTGGCCAAGATCTCCCATTCATCCGGTTGCCCCTCGTCGAGCGCCAGCACCGGGTCGCTGTAGTTCGCCACGTTTCGAATCGCGAACTGCAGCAGTGCCACGTCGTAGTGGCCGCGCTGCAATTGCGATGGCGGCGGCAGGATCACGTCGGCGTGGCGAGTGGTCTCGTTGAGATACATGTCAACGCTGACCATGAACTCCAGTTGCGCCAACGCCTCATCCAACTGCTCACTGTTGGGCGTACTCAGTACGGGGTTGCCGGCAACGGTGATCATCACCTTCATGCCCGCGTCGCCGGCGCCGGTGATCTCCTCGGCCATTGCCGCCGCGGGGTACTCCCCCATCACCTCAGGACGCCGACGCACCACCGACTGACCGCGGCCGATCGAGAACGCCTTGCCCACACCCGACTTGCCGCGGGTCGTCGGCCCGCCGGCGACGGGCATCGAGAACATCGCGCCGCCGCGCCGGTCGAGGTTGCCGGTCACGATGTTGACGACGTCGACCAGCCAAGAAGTGATGGTGCCGAAGCCTTCGTTGCCCATGCCGTTGGTCGTGGTGCCGATGCGGCCGTAGACGCTGCCGCTCGCAGCGCCAGCCAGATCGCGGGCGAGCGAACGAATCTCTGTGGCCGTCAGGCCTGTCGCCGGCGCGACTGCCTCAGCGGTGAAAGGGGCCAACGCGGCCACCACTGCGTCGAGACCGTTGAGGTGCGCTGCGACGTGATCGCCAGGGGCGATGAGGCCATCGGCGGCAAGCGTGTTGACCATCGCGGCCAAGAGCAGCGCATCGGTACCGGGTCGAATAGGCAGCCAACGGTCGGCTTCCTCGGCGGTACGGCTGCGACGCGGGTCGACGACGACCACGGTGCCACCCCGCGCCCGAATCGCTTCGATGCGACCGGGGAAGTCGGGAGCGGTGCACAGGCTGCCGTTCGACGCGTAGGGGTTGGCACCCATGATGACGAGGAAGTCAGTGTGGTCGAGGTCGGGCACCGGCACGGTGACTGCCGTGCCAAACACGTAGGCGGCAGCGACTTGGCGGGGCATCTGATCGACGGTCGACGCGCTGAACCGACGACGAGTACCCAGCGCCTGCAACATCGTGCGGTTGTACAGCAGCGCCGACAGGCTGTGCGCGCCGGGGTTCCCCAGGTAGACGCCGACTGACTCGCGACCGTGGCGGGCCATCAGGTCAGGAAGGCGATCGGCGATCACTGCCCACGCCTCGGCCCACTCGACTTCCTCGTGCACACCGTTGCGCTTCAACAGCGGCATGCGCACCCGGTCCGGGTCGTCGTGCAGTTGCTTGAGCGTGCTGCCCTTGGGGCAGATGAACCCGTGGCTGAACACATCGAACTGGTCGCCGCGAATACGCGTGACTGTTTCGAGGTTGGCGGCGTCGCGCTTGACGGTGATCTCCAGCCCGCACCCGGCCTCGCACAGCGGGCAGGTTCGGAACGCGGTACGAGTTTCGGCGCCCCGGTTGTCCTGTGCTGTGTCGTGTTCAGTCCCCATGAGTGGCATCCTCTCACCAATGCGACGCCTGTTTCCCCACCCAGACGGCACGGTCACCCTGCACGAGTGCTACGACGTCCCGCGACCGAGACCGGCGAATCGACCCTGGGTGGAGCTCTGCATGGTCGCTGGGCTCGACGGCTCGACGGTCGTCGATCGCAACTCGCGTGGCCTCTCGAACGCCACCGACCAGGAACTGCTGCTGACGCTGCGCTCGTTCGCCGACGTCATCCTGGTCGGCGCCAGCACTGTGCGAGCCGAGGGCTACGGCCCTCCGCGGCTGCCGGGCCAGCGCATTGCGATCGTCTCTCGCTCAGGCGAGTTCGACTTCAGCCTGCCGCTGTTCACCTCCGGCAAGGCACTACTGGTGCTGCCGACCGACGCGCCTGAGGTACCCATCGCCTCGGTGCGCGCCGGGGTCGGCAACATCGACATCGCCGCCGCACTCTCCCAGCTGGATGCGAACATGGTGCAGGCCGAGGGTGGCTCCACGCTGAACGGACTGCTGGCGGCCGCCGATCTCATCGATGAGCTGAACCTGTCGATCAGCCCGCAGATCAACGGCGGCGCCGGCCCCCGCGTCACCAGTGGCGCGCCTGCGCTCTCGCACCGGATGACACTCGCCCAGGTGTTAGAGGACGACGGCTTCCTCTTCACGCGCTACTTGCGCGCACGCTGACTGCGTCACGCGATGTTCTGCGCCATGGTCGCAATGTCGAGCACTGCCGTGGCGTGCACCAACGCCTCATTGGCTGACAGCTTGGGACCGAGCTCGACGATGAACGACATCGCGTCAGGCACCGTGGTGCGCACCCAGGTCGCAGCAACTCCGGTGTAGGTGCCGCCGGTGACGCTGAGCACGGGCAGCCCGGTGAGGGCCGCGTAGCGCTCACGTAACGGGCCGTCCTTGCGGCTGGACGGCGAGATGCGGTTCAGGTCCTGGTGATACCACAGCGTCAGGTGCGGGTCGATGCGGTCGGTGAACGCGATGAACGCTTGCGTCTCGGGCTCGCTGGCAGGGCCGGTACCGCTGTACTCCCAGTCGCCGAACTGCGCCACCTGCGTCCAGTCATGAGGGAAGTTGCGGTTCAGGTCCACTCCGTTGCCGTTGTGGCGCTCGCTGTTGGCAAGGCCATCAGGGTTCATTGCGTCCATCAGCCACAGGTCGATGTTCGCGGGCAGCTGCATGGTGCGCAGGTCCTGCAGAATCGCCAGACCGGCGTTCTCGTTCCCGTGGATCACCCCGACCACCAAGACCACCGTGCCACCTGGCGTGCCGCGATGACTGGCGACGATCGGCCGCCCTTGGGCTGAGTAGCCAATGATCTCCTCGCCCAAGAAGTCGGCCGCCGCCGAGGTGCCCGCCGCGGGCGGTGGAACAGTCGTGGCGGGAAAAGTCGTGGCGGGAAAAGTCGTGGCGGCAACCGTGGTAGCGGGAACAGTGGTTGTTGGAATCGTGGTGGTCAGCGCAGTCGTCGACGGCGTCGTGGTGGGAACGACGGTCGTCGCGAGCACCGTCGTGGTGAGAATGGTGGTCGTAGCCAACGACGTGTTGGACAGCGCAGAGGTGTCCTTGGTCGACGAGTCGGAACCGCACGACGTCAGCGCTGTGAATGAGACGACGCATGCGATCGCGATGACACGCAGCGCAGCGCAGCGGATCACGAGCGCTGCAGCTTCTTCAGCAGGACCAGCTCGCGTTGGAAGTCGGCCGCCGCGTCAAAGCCTTTGTAGACACTCGCGAAGCGGAGATACGCAACTTCGTCCAGGTGGCGTAGACGCTCGAGGACCTCGACACCCACCACGGCGGTGGGAACCTCCGAACCTCGCAATCGAACCTCGTCCTCGATGGCTTCGCCCAGCTGGTCGATCTGCTCAGCAGTGACCGGGCGACCCTTGCAGGCAGCACTGATGCCGGCGATCAGCTTCATCCGGTCGAACGGTTCGCGACAGCCGTTGCTCTTCAGCACGGTCAGCGGCACTTCCTCCAACCGCTCATAAGTGGTGAAGCGGTGCGCACAGGCAAGACACGAACGGCGTCTGCGAATGGCAGCGCCCTCTTCAGCCTCGCGCGAATCGATCACCTTGGTGTCGTCAACGTGGCACTTGGGGCAGCGCATGGCACCCCACGCTACCGGCAGGCGTCACGGCAGGGTGATCACCTGTCCAACCTGCAGCGATGCGTCACCAATGGCGCTGACCAGCGCATCGACATAGTCCACCTGGGATGCCCCACCGTGCAGATGTTCGGCGATGGACCACACAGTGTCGCCTGGCTGCACGACATACGTGGTTGCTGGACGAACCGCGGAGGTGGAGGCAGGTGCACCCCCGCGGTTCGCCAGAACGCTGCCGGCACCGATGGTGAGGGCGACGAAGACGGCCATGAACACGACAGCAACCAGCAGGCGCCGGCGCAGAAAGACCTGCGTGCTGGGCCGATTGTCGACCCGACGGGCTGGACCCGCCACGTGCCCGGGCGAGAAACGACCCGGAACGACGCGACCCGGAACGACAACGGTGTATGAGCTGAGGGCTGCGGCCATGAGACTTTCCTTTACTGACACGAACGACCCGTCAGTGAGACGACCGGGTCGAAGAGATACGGATCGAACAGGTGTTGCGAAGAGAGACGGATCGAACAGGTGTTGCACGAACGACTGTTCGTAGTCTGCACGAACGATTGTTCGACGTCAACCCCGAGGCGAACATTTGTTGCACGAACGGGTGTTTGACCTGATCAACGAACAGGTGTACGCTGCCCGCATGGCCGAAACACTCACCGCCCGCCAACGGGGCATCCTCGACATGATCGAAACCAGCATGCGTGAGCGGGGCTACCCGCCCAGTGTGCGTGAAATTGGTGAAGCCGTGGGGCTGACGTCTCCGTCCACGGTGCACAGTCACCTGGCATCGCTCGAGCGGATGGGCTACCTCAAGCGAGACCCAACCAAGCCACGCGCCATCGAGGTTCGCTTCGATCCGTCGTCCGGCGCAGCCATCGAGCGTCGTCCCGTCCGCCATGTCCCGCTCGTTGGCGACGTCGCTGCGGGCACCGATGTCCTCGCACAGGAGAACGTGGAAGAACTGTTTCCATTGCCGGAGGACTTCACTGGCGATGGTGATCTGTTCATGCTGAGGGTCCGCGGTGATTCGATGATCGAGGTCGGCATCATGGACGGCGATTTTGTCGTCGCCCGTGCGCAGACCACCGCCAACAATGGCGAGATCGTGATCGCCGGTATCCCCGGTGAAGAGGCCACGGTCAAGACCTATCAGCGCAAGGGCAACACGGTCACGCTGGTGCCGGCCAACCCCCGGCTGACGCCAATGGTGTTCACCGACAACGAAGTCCAGATCTTCGGTCGCGTCGTCACGGTCATGCGTCGCCTCTAGTCGTTACGAAGCTGGTCGTTACCGAGCAAATCGTTACAGCTTCGGCGCTCCCCACCCTGGCCCCGTTGGCGGGGCTGGCGGCGCCGTTGGGGTTGGCGGCGCCGTTGGGGTTGGCGGTGCCGTTGGGGTTGGCGGTGCCGTTGGGGTTGGATATCTCGAGACCGCTCCGGGCACAGTGGTTGGGTGTTGAGGTTGGCGTCCATGCACGCTGGCTGGTGCGGGCTGCCACGCAGCGGGCGACCCGTTCGTGAGTGCGGTGGGCAGAGTCGATGTCTTCCTGCGAAGGCCGAGCAGGATCAGCAGCACACCCAGCACTAAGCCGGCGAATACGACCCCTACCCCAGCCAGGCTCAGCGCGTTGGCGCCGGCGTCTGGCTCGCCGCCGACTGCGATGGCAAAGTCAGTTTCGGCGCTGGTCACCGTCAGGCGGTAGGTGCCCGGGTCGTTGATCTGCACTCGCTGGTAGCCCTGGCCGGCAAAGTCACCGACGGTGTAGGTCGGCGCGTCGACGGCGGTGAGGGCCAACTGTTGGTCGTCGCTGTTCAACAAGGTGAGCGACACGCGAGGCAGGTCGTCGTCGCCACGCTGGTACGACGTGCCACCGGCCGCGCAGTCACCGTCGACCGTGCCGAGCACACCCTTCGTCTCGATGTAGAGAGTGAAGGTTGCCCGCTTCTCGAACTCGAGCGTGGTTGTGCAGCCGACTGGCGCACGCGCGAATGCCTTGACGGTCGTCTCCTTGGCGGAGCCACTGAGCGCTACCAGCACGACTCCTGCCCCCACGCCGAGCGCCGCCACTGCGATGCCGGAAAGCAGCAAACCCTGGCGTCGCTTTCCTGGTGCTGTCGCGGGCGATGCAGGCACATAGCCGAACGAGTACTGCGGTGCAGCGGTTGGCGGTGGAACCGCGCTGGGTGCAACAAATGGCGAAGTGGGCTCGGCGCCCGCCGGCGGGTCGAATTGATATGACATCAGCGCACTCCCAAGCGCGAAGCGACCAGTTCGATACGGTCGTCGGGTTGTACCACGGCAGCGCGCACGTTGTTCGCACCGCCAGCTCCGTAGAAGTCGCCGGGGCTGACCAACGCGCCACCTTCGCGAGCGAGTCGCTCGGCGAATTCCCAACCATCGTGTGCGTCGAACCAGAGATAGAAGCTGCCCGCCGGCACCGGCACCTCGAGACCGGACCACGCTGACAGGATGTGAGCGAAGCGCTCGAGGCGGTGACGGTAGCGATCTCGTTGGACCTGCACGTGAGTGTCGTCGGCCAGTGCGGCAATGCCTGCTGCCTGCGCTGGCCCGGGCACCATCATGCCAACGTGTTTGCGCACCTCTTTGAGGTAGTTCACCAGCTCGGCGTCACCGGCGTAGAACCCCACTCGCACACCGGCGAGATTCGAGCGCTTCGACAGCGAGTGCACCGCGACGACGCCCTCGAGGCCCGACTGGAGAATCGTGCAGGGCGGGCCGTCCCATGTGAACTCCACGTAGCACTCGTCGCTGAACACGGGTACCTCGTGTGCCCGACCCCATGCCGCAGCGGCAGCAAGGTCGCTGAGTGCACCTGTCGGGTTCGACGGGCTGTTGACCCACAGCATCAGCGCCCGAGCGGCGTCGGAGGGGTCGATTGCTGTCAGATCGATCGAGCCATCGGCGGCAGCCGGCACCGGCACGCCACGGCAGCCGGCCAGCGTGGCTCCCATCTCGTATGTGGGGTATGCAACGGCCGGGTACAGCACGGTGTCGCGCCACGGGCTGCGCAGCTTGAGGTACTGCGGGGTCGTGGCGACAAACTCCTTCGTGCCCACGCAGGCTGCAATCTGCGACAGCGGCACGTCGACTACGAAACGACGGTCGAGCCAGCCACGGATGGCCGCCCGCAGGGCTTCGCTGCCGATGCTGGCCGGGTAGCCGCGCTCACTGTTGCTGTGGCCCAGCGCGAACAGCACCTCAGGGGGTGGCGGGTCGCACGGTGTGCCAATCGACAGGTCGACCACGCCACCCTCGAGCGCGTTCGCCAGCGGGGCGAGACGGTCGAGACGGTCGTATGGGTAGGGCGGCGGGACGAAACCCGCCTGCCCGGCGCCGTGGACTGGGTTACTGACTGCTTCGTTCATGCGCTCACCATCCTGCCTGATGACCGGGCGTCTCGCCCACTACGACTGTCAGTCGGGTTGAACGACGAACTCGCTGAGCCGACCAACGGACGCATCGGCCAGGCGTGCCCGCACCCGCACTCCGTCGGTGTCATGGAAGGTGGACACCACTTCGCCCTCACGATGTATCGACGCCAAGACGTCGCCGCGCTCGTAAGGAATCAGCACTTCGACAACCGCGGTGATGGACCGCAGTCGATCACCAAGTACCTCCAGGAAGCGTCCGATCCCCTCCCCGGTCTGTGCGCTCAACGCCACCGAGCCTTGGTGACGCGCCTGCAGTTCGGCCGCGACCTCGGGGGCCACGTCGACCTTGTTGAACACCAACAGCTCGGGCACCTTCAATGCGTCGATCTCGCCGAGCACCTCGCGCACTGCATTGATCTGCCCCTCCGGGTCGGGTGCCGCACAATCGACCACGTGTACGAGAAAGTCCGCCAAGCTCGCGACTTCCAGCGTGCTCTTGAATGCCTCCACCAAACCGTGCGGAAGCCGGCGGACGAAGCCCACCGTGTCGGTCAGCAACACTGGCTCGCCACCTGGCAGCGACAACCGGCGGGTGGTCGGATCGAGAGTTGCGAAGAGGCGGTCCTCCACCAGAACACCAGCTTTGGTCAGCTGGTTGAGCAGCGTGGACTTGCCGGCGTTGGTGTAACCGACGATCGCAACCTGCTCGATGCGGCTGCGGCGCTGCTGCTTGCGCTGCGTGGCCCGATGTCCGGCGACTCCGCGCAGGTCGGCTTCGAGCTTGTGGATCCGGCGGACGATGCGCCGCCGGTCGACCTCGAGCTTGGTCTCGCCGCCACCCTGGCGGGTGCCGATGCCGCCGCCCTGCTGGGAGAGGTTCTTGCCCTTGCCCCGCAGGCGCGGCAGGCGGTAGCGGAGCTGAGCCAGCTCGACCTGAGCCTTGCCTTCCTGGCTCGATGCGTTCTGGCCGAATATGTCGAGGATCACCGCGGTGCG
>JBBQMG010000154.1:0-9000 GCA_038328705.1 Acidimicrobiales bacterium
TGTTGGGCATGATCGACCAGGTGACCTGTCCGACGCTCTTTCACTTCGGCAGCGAAGATGCGTTCATTCCGAACGCGGGTGTCGACGCAATCGGCGCCGCCATCGCCGGTCGCGAAGGCTTCGTACTGAACGTCGAGCAGGCAGGTCATGCCTTCGACAACCACGAGAGTGAGATGTTCCACAATGAGGCCGCCGCCAAGGCTGCGTGGGCGAAGACCAAGGCTTTCCTGGGTCTCTACCTGCCCGCCTAGGGCACGCCTAGGGCCAACTATTCGAAGAGTGCCGGCGGCCGATCTACACTTGGCACGGCCAGACCCATGTGCGTGTATGCCGCTGGCATGGCAATACGGCCGCGAGGTGTGCGAGCCAGCAAACCCTGCTGGATGAGGAACGGCTCGTACATGTCTTCCACCGTTTCGGGTTGCTCGCCGACGCTGATGGCGACGGTACTGAGCCCCACCGGACCACCGGCGAACTGTTGGCAGATGGCATTGAGAATCGCTCGGTCGACCTTGTCGAGGCCGCGCTCGTCAACACCGAACACTTTGAGGCCCTCACGGGCGGTGGACTCGGCAATGGTGCCATCGCCGCGCACTTCGGCGAAGTCGCGGACACGCCGCAACAGTCGGTTGGCGATACGGGGTGTGCCGCGCGATCGGCGAGCGATCTCCCACGCGCCTTCCGCGGAAATGCGCACGTGCAGGATGCCCGCTGCGCGACGCACGATGGCTTCCAGTTCGTCGTCGGCGTAGTAGTCGAGCCGGGCCACCAGACCGAAGCGGTCGCGTAGCGGCCCAGTGATCATGCCCGTACGAGTGGTGGCACCAACCAGCGTAAATGGCGGCAACGTGAGGCGAATACTGGACGCCGCCGGGCCTTTGCCCACCACGATGTCGAGCTGAAAATCTTCCATCGCCGGATACAGAATCTCTTCGACCGCGCGCGAGAGGCGATGGATCTCGTCGATGAAGAGCACATCGCCTTCCTCGAGCTTGGTGAGGATGGCAGCCAGGTCGCCCGCTCGCTCGAGTGCTGGCCCGGAGGTGATGTGCATGTGCACACCCATCTCGGCGGCGACGATGCCGGCCATCGAGGTCTTTCCGAGGCCTGGCGGACCCGCCAGTAGGAGATGATCGGCAGGCTGACCGCGCAGCTTGGCGGCCTCCAGCACGATCGATAGGTGCTCCTTCAGCTCGCGCTGGCCGACGAACTCGCTGAGCTTGCGCGGACGCAAGCCGACTTCGTCGACCTCCTCGTCGTTGCTGACCATTTCCGGTTCAAGAAACTCGTCACGCACGCTTGGCCCCCAACAGCTTCAGTGCATCGCGCAGCAGGCTGGAGGCATCGCCATCAGCCGGCAGCTCGCGCATTGCATCGCGTACTTCCTCGGGACCGTAGCCAAGGCCGGCCAGCGCCTCGCGCACGTCGCCGATCACCGACGCCTTGCCGCCGGCGCCCACCGGAAACGGGTCGAGCATGGGCAGGCTGAGACGGTTACGCAGCTCGACCAACAGTCGCTCGGCGGTCTTCTTACCGACGCCAGGAACCAACGTGAGCGCACCGATGTCGTTCGACGCGATGATGTCGACCAGTGCGGATGGGCCATGAGTACCAAGAATGGCCAACGCAAGTGCCGGCCCGATGCCGTGCGTGGCGATCAGCACTTGGAAGGTGGTGCGTTCATCGCGCTGCAGAAACCCGAACAACGTCTGCGCGTCCTCACGGATGTGATGGTGCACGTACACGAACACCGAGGCACCCGGCTCGAGTTCGGCGAGGGTGCGCGGCGTGACCGAGACGAAATAGCCGACGCCATGCACTTCGATGAGCACAGTGGAGTCTTCGGTGCGCTCCAGCACCGAACCACGTAGCGACCCGATCATCTCAACGACCCGATCATCTCAACGACCCGGTCATCGGGCCAACGCCTTTGCGACGCTGCGGCGCATGGGTGCGGCCGCTATGTAGCACAGCGCCAACGCAGCAGCATCGGCCGCGTCGGCGGGTTTCGGCGGTGTCGCAAGGCCTAGCCGAGCCTGCACCATTCGCTGCACCTGCGCCTTGTCGGCACCGCCCCAGCCTGCGACGCAATCCTTCACCTGGTTGGGCGTGAACTGCACGACGTCGCACCCGAACGCAGCGGCCTCGGCCAGGGCCAGGCCGCTGGCCTGGCCAACGCTCATCGCTGTGCGCACGTTGGTTTGGAAGAACACCTGCTCGACCGCCACAGCGAACGGGCGGTACTGCTGCAACAGCAGCACCAGCTCACCCTTGAGCTCTGCGAGGCGCTGCGGTAACGGATCGGTGGGCGGCGTGCGGATGACCCCGAGGGCGATGGGGCGCACCACGTTGCCCGCGGAATGCAGGACCGCATAGCCGCAACGGGTGAGGCCAGGGTCGATTCCGAGCACGACGGATTCATCTCGAACGAACACGCGTACGAGGCTAGCGGATGGGGCGCCCGTGTCCGTGGACCGTCGCCGGGTGTGGCACATTGGTCACATGCGCCGTTCCACGATGCCCATCCTGACTGTCGCCGTGATGCTGTTCGCGGCATGCAGAAACAGCAACAGCAACAGCAACGGCAACAGTGACGGCAAGGCTGCGGGCACCGACCAGACATCAACGTCCCCAGCAAGCTCGGTGCCGGCGGCGAACGAGCCCACCACCACGAACCCTGAGGACGCAGTGCTCGATGTGTCACTGAGGTGCGACCCATTGGATGAGCGGGCGTGCCTGCTGCCGTGGCCGAACGACACCTTCACCGTTCCCGACTCGGGCACCGCTACCGGCAGACGGCTGGACGTCCATCCCGAGAGTCCACCGACGAATGCTGACGGTGTTCCCATCGACGTGACCGACCAGAACCGCGCGGATGGCTTCTCCCCCGGCTCAGCACTGTTGGCACTCGTTCCTTCGCTGGATGTTGTCGCCAGTGGCATCGCCGGCAGCAACGACATCGGTGCCTCATTGGACGACGATGCACCCATCGTGCTGCTCGACACCACCACCGGCGAGCGGGTGCCGTACTGGGCGGAATTGGATGCGCCCGCGCCACAGGGCGATCAGCTGCTGATGGTCCACCCTGCGATCAGTCTGCGCGAAGGGCATCACCTCGTTGTCGCACTCCGAAACCTCAAGGCGTCTGACGGCTCGGCAATTGAACCAACCGCTGCCTTCCGAGCCGCGGTTGCGGGTGCCCCCGAGCCCCTGGAACGAGCGCGTGCCGTTCGTGAACTGCTGGCTGAACTGGCCGACACCGGCGTGACCACCGACGGGCTGTACCTGGCATGGGACTTCACCGTCGCCAGCGCGGAGAGCCTCAGCAGCCGGCTGCTCAGCATTCGCAGCCAGGCCTACGACACGATCGGCGATGGGGCTCCCGCGTTCGCTGTGACGTCACAGACCGAGAGTGGCAATGTGCGCACCATCGATGGCACCTTCGAGGTCCCGAACTTTCTGACAGCCGATGGCTCCCCGGGCAACAACTTCACGCTCGGGCCCGATGGTCTGCCCACTCGCAACGCGCAGACGCCGGACTTCACGGCCCCCTTTCACTGTGTCATACCTGTCGCACCAGCCGCGCCGGTGCCAGGCATCGTCTACGGCCACGGCTTGTTGGGCAGCAGAACCGAGGTCGATGCACTTTCGTTCGCAGCGCAGATCGGAATCGCGGCGCCGTGCGCCACGGACGAGATCGGGATGAGTTCCGAGGACATCGCCTCTCTCGCATCGATACTCGGCGACCTTTCACACTTCAACCAGCAGGCCGACCGACTGCAACAGGGCCTCCTCAACCAGCAGTTCCTGGGTCGGCTGCTCAACAGTGCCGATGGCTTCGTCTCGTCGCCCGCGTTTCAAACCGTTGGCGGCGCGCCGATCGTTGCAGCGGGGCAGACGCAGTTCGTCGGCAACAGCCAGGGTGGCATTCTGGGCGGTGCCGCCAGCGCGATCAGCAGCGAATGGTCACGGGCTGTGTTGGGTGTGCCCGGCAGCAACTACTCACTGCTCCTCCCCCGGTCAAGCGACTGGCCGCAGTTCCAAGTCGTCTTCGATGCTGCGTACACGGACCCGGTCGATCGGGCGATCGCTCTGCAACTCATTCAGCTGTTGTGGGATCGTGGTGAGAACAACGGCTACGCACAGCACCTCATCACCGATCCATACGACGGCATCGAAGCAAAGCAGGTGCTGATGGTGGAGGCGTTCGGCGACCATCAGGTGGCCAATGTGTCCACCGAGGTACTGGCGCGCACGTTGGGGGCGGCCGTCCACACACCAGCGATCGCCGACGGACGCAGCAATGACGCGACCCCGATGTGGAACATCGCGCCGCTCGACCCATCGGCGCCAACCACAGCGATCCTGGTGCTCTGGGACTTCGGGACTCCCGGTCCGCCCTCAGTGAACCTGCCGCCGACGGAACCCGAGTACGGGCGCGACCCCCACGGCGCTGGCAGCGACGAGCCACTGGTGCTGCAGCAGGCGCTGACGTTCTTGCTGACAGGCGAGTTCACCGATCTGTGCAACGCTGGCCCGTGCCAGAGCAAGGTGCTGACCGGCTAGCGGGGAAGGCTGAGCAGGACGTCGATCAGTTCGCCGACGGGACGAAAGGTGAGCCCGGCAATGGCACGATGCGCGTATCGCACAACCCCGTCGGCGTCGATGATGAACACGCTGCGCCGCGGAAACCCCAACGGGCCAAGCGTGCCATAGGCGGCGGCGACCGACTTATCGGTGTCGGCCAGCAGAGGAAACTTGAAGCCGTGCTTGTCCGAGAACTTCTCGTGGCTCTGCACACTTTGCGCAGAGACAGCCACGACCTGCGCGTTGAGCGCTTCGAACTGCGACAGATCGTCGTTGTAGCTATTGAGTTGCTTGGTGCACACGGGGGTGTCGTCGCCCGGGTAGAACACCAGGACCAATGGCTTGCCGAGGAAGTCGCTGAGCGAAGCTTCGCCACCGCCGGTTGCCGACAAGGTGAAGGAGGGTGCGGCGTCGCCGACGGAAATGCTCACTCGCCGACCGCTTCCATCAACTCTTCGCTGATGTCGAAGTTGCTGTACACGTCTTGCACATCATCATTGTCCTCCAACGCATCGATGATGCGCAGTATCTTGCGCGCATCTTCTGCATCGGTGACCTCTACCGTCAGGCTGGAGACCATCGTGCTCTCGGCGGATTCGACGTTCATGCCACCGGCTTGCAACGCGTCGCGCACATCGAACACGTGCGCCGGGTCGCAGGTCAGGCGCCACATGCCGTCGCCGTCGTCGGCCACATCGTCGGCGCCGGCCTCGAGCGCCGCCATCATGACCGTGTCTTCATCGCCGCCCTGTACCAGCAGCACGCCGCGTCGGCTGAACTGCCAGCCGACTGCGCCCGGCTCAGCGAGTGCCCCGCCGAGCTTGGCGAAGATGTTGCGTACATCGCCGCCGCTGCGATTGCGGTTGTCAGTGAGTACATCCACCAGCATGGCCACGCCACCGGGGGCGTACCCCTCGTACATGATTGCTTCGTAGGTGCCGCCGTCGGATACGCCAGCGCCACGCTTCACCGCCCGGTCGATGGCGTCGTTGGTCATCTGCGCGCCCTTCGCCTTCAAGATGACGGTACGCAGCGAGGCGTTGGTGGATGGGTCGCCACCGCCTTCGCGGGCGGCGACTTCGAGCTGGCGGGCGATCTTGTTGAACACCTTGGCGCGTGCCTTGTCGGCTGCGCCTTTCTTGTGTTTGATCGTTGCCCATTTGGAATGGCCCGACATTGGACTATCCCCTTTCCGTGCTGGACGAGCGTGGCTCGGTGGTGAATCCGTTGTACTGCAAGAACATCTCGTGCAGCCGTGCATCTGGTGTGATCTCTGGATGGAACGACGCCACCATGACGTGCCCCTGGCGTGCGAGAACGGGCACGCCGTCGTGCGTGGCCAACACCTCTACGGCGGTGCCGGTCGTCTCTACCTTAGGTGCCCGAATGAACACTGCGTGGAACGGGGCACTCAGCCCGGTAACGGTGATGTCCGTCTCGAAGCTGTCCACTTGCCGGCCGTAGCCATTGCGGCGGACATCGATGTCGATGACCCCGAAGCTGCGCTGGTCGGCGCGGCCGTCCAGCACATTGGCCGCGAGCAGGATCATGCCGGCGCAGGTTCCAAACACAGGGAGGCCGTCGGCCAACCGCTGCTGCAGTGGCTCGAACATATGCGAGGTGTCGAGCAGCCGCGACATGGTGGTGCTTTCGCCTCCCGGCATCACCAGCGCCTGCACGTGCGCAAGGTCGAGTGGCGTACGAACCTGCCTGGTATCTACACCCAGACCGCGCAGCGCGTCTTCATGCGCGGCGAAGGCGCCCTGGAGCGCAAGGACGCCAATGATCGGCAGGGCGGTGCCGGCGTTCACCTGGCGGCTCCGCTGAGGGCACGACCGACTACCAGCCGCGCTCTGCGAAGCGCGTGGTCTGGTTGATCTCGTCCATTCCGATGCCGGTCATCGGGGCGCCGAGGCCACGGCTGACCTTGGCCAGGATGTCGGCGTCGCGGAAGTGCGTAGTGGCTTCGACAATCGCCTTCGCCCGCGGCGACGGGTCGTCGCTCTTGAAGATTCCCGAGCCGACGAACACGGCTTGGGCGCCCAACTGCATGGCAAGCGCCGCGTCGGCCGGAGTGGCGATGCCACCTGCGCAGAACAGGGGAACCTGCAGCCAGCCGGTCTCGGCGATTTCCTGCACGAGCGGCAGCGGTGCCTGCAACTGCTTGGCCCACTGGAACAACTCGGCATTGTCGGCCTGGGTGATCTTGCGAATGTCGCCGATGATGCTGCGCAGGTGGCGGACGGCCTCGACGATGTTGCCGGTGCCTGCCTCGCCCTTGCTGCGGATCATGCAGGCACCTTCGCTGATACGGCGCAGCGCCTCACCAAGGTTGGTGGCGCCACAGACGAACGGCACGGTGAAGGCCCACTTGTCGATGTGGTGGGCTTCGTCTGCGGGGGTGAGCACTTCGCTCTCGTCGATGTAGTCGACGCCGAGGGACTGCAGGATCTGCGCCTCCACGAAGTGGCCGATACGGGCCTTGGCCATGACCGGGATGGTGACAGCGGCCTTGATGCCCTCGATCATCTCCGGGTCGCTCATCCGGGCAACACCACCGTCGCGGCGAATGTCAGCGGGGACCCGCTCGAGCGCCATGACGGCACACGCGCCGGCGTCTTCCGCGATCTTGGCCTGCTCGGCATTGACGACGTCCATGATGACGCCGCCCTTCATCATTTCGGCAAGGCCACGCTTGACCTGCATCGTGCCTTTCACCTGGTCGGGGTCCGTTGAGCGTGATGGTGACGTCTCAGAAGTCATGCATGAAGCGTACCGCTGCCGAACTGGCGGCACCTCAGCCAAATCCAGGTGGCTGCATTACCCGGAACGTCAGGTGGTGGCGTTGGCTGTGGCCTCTCGGGCCAACTCGATGAACGTCCGGCCGGGCGTGAGGGGAATGGTGGCGCCAGCGGCGTCGTGCAGCACGATCGCGGAGAGGCGATCGTTCCGAGTCCAGGTGCCGCGCTGCAGCACGCCACCGGTGAACAGCCATGCCTCGCCGGCCCCGATGGTTTGGGCTTCGGGGCTACGGTTGTCGGCTGGGCTGGGCTGATAGTCGACGAACATCACCAGCACGTTCTCGGTACTGACCTGCCCGCTGAGCGCATCCATGTGTGGGGTGCCATTGTTGGATCGCAAGTAGGCGCCAGAGGGAGCGTCGAAGCGCCATTCGATGGGTAAGCCATCCATGTTCAGGTCGACGCCGGTCGTCGCCTCGCCGACCGCCGGCTCACCCTGCTTGCGGTACAGGAACTGCTGTGGCGGTGCACTGGCGCCCTCGGGAGTCAACGTCCATGCACCCGTCGTCGATGCGTACAGGTCGTGCGGGTTGCTGCGCTGGTTGCTACGGAAGAAACCGGCAGCTTTGTACACGTTGCCGCGCTGCGCGCTGAGGTTGACGAAGTCACTGCCCTCGATCGTTCGGGTCACGTTGCCATTGCCGCCGCTCCACATGAACAGCGGGCTGTTCAACGAACCGGGCAGCAGGACATCCTGTGTACGTGCGGAGCGGATGGGGCCGACCGGGTCGGCGCCCTGCGATTGGAACACCGCCGCAAACCGAGTCTGCACTTCGACGATCTCTTCGAAGACGATGTCGGCTTCGTTGAGACCGTTCTGCGGGCGGGCCGCGGCGTTGTTGTCGATCTTGACGACGAGTGCCGGGCGTTCGGCGACGGCAGGGTCGGTGACCGGCAGACCCGTGAGCGGGTACACAGGCACCGGCACCTCGGTGGTTGTGGTTGCCGGGAGCGTGGTGGAGGGAGCGACCGTCGTGGTTGCAGCGACTGTGGTGGCGACCGCCGAAGTGGTTGGCTCGACCGTTGGCGCCGACTTGTCGTCGCCGCCACACGCAACGGCGCCGAACACGAGCGCAGCGGCAGCAATGAAGTGAAGTGTGCGACTCATAGTTCGCGGAGCAGGGCGATGCGCTCTTCGAGCGGCGGGTGAGTGTCGAACATCTTGTTCCACCTGCCCATCTTGCCGCCGTCGCCAACGCCCGACATCGGCTGCTCGATCCACATGTGGGCTGTCGCCGTCGAGGCAGCGTGAGTGACGGTGACATCGTCGCGCAGCTTCTCCAGGGCGGAGATGAGGCCAGGTGGGTAGCGCGTGAGCTGGCACGCAGAGATGTCGGCCAACGTTTCGCGCTTGCGGCTGATGGTGGCCTGCATGGCCTTGGCAATGAAAGGGGCGAAGATCAGCAACGCGAAACCGGCGAACGCCAGGATGTTGCCACCGTTGCCTTGGTCACCGTCGCGACGCTCGCGGCCACCGTTCCACCACATCATGCGAATGCCGATGTTGGTGAGCAGCGCAATCGAGCCGACCAGCGTGACCGCCAGCGTGCTGACCAGGATGTCGTAGTTGCGAATGTGCGAGAGCTCGTGGGCCAGCACACCCTCCAACTCG
>JBBQMG010000155.1:0-8998 GCA_038328705.1 Acidimicrobiales bacterium
CGTCTGCCTTGCGGCGATCGAACTCGACCTGCCGATGCTGGCGCTGTGCCGTGGCATGCAGGTGCTGAATGTGGCGCTGGGTGGCACGCTGCAGCAGGACATCGGCAACAGCGACCATTGGATGCGCGAGCACACTGTCGATCTCACCCCCGGCTCGCTCATCGCTGAGGCGTGCGGCACGACGCACCTGGAGCATTGCCACTCCGTCCACCATCAGGGCATTCACCGGCTCGCCGACCCGCTGGTCGCGTGCGGCTGGGCGACCGACGGCCAATTGGAGGCAGTCGAGCTCCCGACCGCGACATGGATCGTTGGCGCACAGTGGCATCCCGAAGACACCGCCGCTCGCAAGCCGCAGCAGCAGGCCATCTATGACGAGTTGATTCGTCGAGCCGCCGCCCGTGCGGCGACTCACGACTGATCCGTTCGGCTAGCGTTCCAGCGCAACGCGTTCGGGCGGACCGGACGTGCTCGAGGGGGATCTCATGTCAGGCCAACTGCCAGTCACTCGGAGCCACCGGTCGCGAACGGCAGTCATCGCCTGCGCCGTCGGTCTCGTGCTCATCACCGGTTGTTCAAGCTCAGCCTCGACGGGCACAGCGGTCACCGAGTCCACTGCCCCTCTGACGTCCGACACGGTGGTTGCCGACACGTCCACCACCGTCGTGCCCGACACAACGGTCGCTGCGACCACGACCGAGGCACCGACCACAACAGCCGCTCCGGCCGCCGCACCGTTGATTCTGCGGGGAGACGGCGTGGGCAGCTTCGACCTCGGGATGTCGTACGCCGATGTCTCGGCCGGGCTGTCTGCGCGGCTGGAGCCCACTACGGACGAAGCGCTCGAATTCCCGATCACGACGGAATCCGGCGGTTATGTCAGCGCCGACGAGAACCAGGGCTTCGTGGCGCCATTTGCCCGCATCGCCTGCTGGGCTGACGGTGGCGACAGCGAACTGTGCGCGGCCTTCGGTGGCGCTGACGCAGCGGCGTTGACCTTCGTTGGTTGGACATATGGTGGCAGCACCCTGCGCACCACCTCTGGCGTCACCGGTGGCTCACTGTGGAGCGACTTCCCCACGATGATCACGCCCGGTCAGGGTGGTTGCTTTCTCATCAGCTCGGGCAGCATCGATGGCGTGCTCGTATCGGTCATCTCCGCAGGCGCGACGTTCGGAAGCTACGACGACCTCGGAAACTTCGTGCCCGGCGACCCGAACCCGGCCGAGGTCAGCGTCACCGCGCTGGACGCCGGCAACTATCCATTCGACACCAACGCCGACTGCTGACCAGCTCACTTATGCTGGCGGAGTGAATCCGCTGGTGTTGATCGTTGGTCGGCTCGCGACTGAGGCGAAGGGTGTTCGTGGTGAGCCGTTTGCTGTAGGTCGTCGGTACTTCGAGTCGGTCGCACGGGCCGGCGGCATGCCGCTGATGCTGCCGCCCATCACGTCGCTGATCGACGACATACCCGATCTGCTGCGCCAGGTCGATGCGGTTGTCCTGCATGGAGGCGGCGACGTCGATCCGCGCCGCTACGGCCAGAGTCCGTCTGCGGAACAGCTGTACGGCATCGTGCCCGAGCACGACGAAGTCGAGCTGGCCGTGGTCTCGGCGGCGCTCTCGTTGCAGGTGCCGATGCTTGCGATCTGTCGGGGTATGCAGGTGCTCAACGTGGCCATGGGAGGAACGCTGCAGCAGGACATCGGCAGCGAATCACACTGGTTCGCGCACCACCAGGTCACACTGGAGGCCAGGTCACGGTTGGCAAAGGCCATCGGCAGCGAGACGGTGGCCGCGGCGCATTGCGTGCATCACCAAGCCCTCGACCGGGTCGCCGACGGCTTGGTCGTGGTCGGCACGACGGCAGACGGCATCGTCCACGCCTGCGAAACCACCACCGACGCGTGGGTCGTCGCTGCCCAATGGCACCCAGAGGACACCTCGGCCACCGATGCCCAACAGCAGTCCCTGTTCACCGCATTGGTAGACGCCTGCTGACCGAGAACTGCGGGCTCGGGCTAGGGCGCGATGTCGATGAGGCGACCGGGCAGGAAGCCGATCACCAGGGTGAACGCAACCGACAGGCTGATTGCGACGCCGAGCAGCGCGGGCACGCGGACGGGTTCGCGGGTGTCGTCGCCGGCCTCGGGCTCGCTGACCCACATGCTGACCATGATGCGCAGATACAGGAACGCTGCGATGACAGCCGACACCATGGCAATGAGGGCGATCGCGTAGCTGTGCACATCGACTGCTGCGGTGATGACACCGAACTTGGCGATGAATCCACTGGTGAGCGGCACACCGGCCTGCGCGAGCAAGAGCACTGTCATCCCGAGTGCAAGAGCAGGCTGGTTCTTGCCCAGCCCGCGGAACCCGGCCAGCCCAGTGTTGGCATCACCCGTGCGACCGACCGCGCTGACAACGCCGAACGTGCCGATCACCAGCACCGAATAGATCAACAGATACAGCAGCACCGACGAGACACCGGTGGTAGAAAGCGTGGCCCCGGTGCCGTGAGCCGCAGCCTCGACACCGACGAGGATGAAGCCGGCGTGGCTGATGGACGAGAACGCGAGCATGCGCTTGACGTTGGTCTGGACGACCGCCATCACCGAGCCACCGACCAGCGTGAGGACCGCAATCACCCAGAGGGCCGGTCGGTAGTCGTCGCGCCAGTGCGGCAGCGCCAGCAGCAGCACTCGCAACATCGCACCGAAGGCCGCCGTCTTGCCGACCGAAGCCATGAACGCCGTCACCGGCGTCGGTGAACCCTCGTACACGTCGGGCGACCAGAAGTGGAAGGGCACAGCGGCGACCTTGAATGCGAGCCCGACGAGCAGCAGCGCGACACCCGCCAACACGAGGGCGTCATTCTGACGATCGAGCTGAACAGTGGCGTCGAATGCCGCCACGATCTGGTCGAAGTTGGTACTTCCCGCGCCGCCATACACGAGCGCGACGCCGTACAGGAAGAACGCTGACGAGAAGCCGCCGAGCACGAAGTACTTGAGGCCGGCCTCTTGGCTTTCAATGCGCTTGCGATGGCTGGCCGCCATCACGTAGAGCGAAATCGACAGAATCTCAAGACCGAGGAACAACACGATCAGGTCGTTGGCCGAACTCATCACGATGCCGCCAAGGGCAGCGAGCAGAGAGAGCGAGTAGAGCTCGGGGCCGTCGAGATCCTCGCGACGGAGGTAGTCGTCGCTGACAAGCGCAGCGAGGAACACTCCCACGCACATGGTGATCGTCAGCCACAACCCGACCTTGTCGAGGCTGAGTGCGTTGCCGACCAGCCTGACAGGGCCCTTGTCATCAATGCGATACCACAGCAGCACGCCGCACACGCCGGCTGCAATTGCGATTGCGGACGTGAACAGCGCGTACCCATGCTTGGGCCACGGCGGGGTGAGTGCGCCTCCGACCAGCAGCAGCATCGCGCCACCGAGCAGGAGCAACAGCGGGCTGAGCGCGAACCAATCAATCTTCGGGCCTTGCAGCGTGGCAGCGAAAAGCGCGCCCATCACCCTTCTCCATCCTCAGCTGAATCGGTAACGGCAGACTCGACTTCGAGAGGCCTTACTCCAACAGTTGGTTGCGGTGCCCGCCAGTCACTGCGCTCTTCGATGTGGGTGATCAGCTTGTTGACCGACGGCTCGATGCGGCTGAGCATTGGCTTGGGGAACACACCGGCGAAGACGATGATCGAAATGAAAGGCAGCAGCAATGTCGCTTCCTTCCACTTCAGCTCGGGGAACGTCTTGTTGTCGTCGTCGGGCTCGCCGTGGAAGACACGCTGATACGCCCAGAGCAGATACACCGCCGCGAAGATGACACCGGAGGCCGCAACAGCGACCCACCAACGAGCGGTGCCGAACGACCCGATCAGAATCATGAACTCGCCAACGAAACCGTTGAGGCCGGGCACGCCAATACTGCTGAGCATGATGACCATGAATGCAGCAGCAAATACGGGCGCAGCTTTCTGCAGGCCCTTCAGCTTCGAAATCTCACGCGTATGACGACGCTCGTAGATCATGCCGACCATCAGGAAGAGTGCGCCGGTGGAAATGCCGTGGTTGACGCTCTGCATGACCGAGCCGGTGATCGCAACGGTCGTGAGGGCGAACGTGCCGAGCACGATGAACCCAAGGTGGGCGACCGAGGAATAGGCGACCAGCCGCTTGAGATCGGTCTGCATCGTGGCCGCGACCGCACCCCAAAGGATGCCGATGACTGCCAGAGTGAGGAACAGTGGACGAGCCCAGACTGCTGCTTCGGGGAACAGGTACACACCGAAACGCAGCAATCCATAGGTGCCCATCTTCAACAGCACGCCGGCCAGGATGACCGACCCACCGGTGGGTGCCTGCGTGTGCGCGTCGGGCAGCCAGGTGTGCAACGGGAACAGCGGCACCTTGACCGCGAACGCGATGGCGAACGCAAAGAACAGCCACCGCCCCGTGGACGCGGCGAACGTCGCGTTCTCGGCGATCTTGATTAGGTCGAAGGTGACCGAACCTCCAGGGCCGGCCTTCGCCAGCACCGCGGTGGAGATGATGCCCACCAACATGAACGCCGAGCCGACCATGGTGAACAAGAAGAACTTCGTGGCCGCGTAGATGCGGTCGTCGTAGCCCCAGCCGCCGATGAGAAAGTACATCGGCACCAGCACGATTTCGAAGAACACGAAGAACAAGAACAGGTCGAGGCTGATGAACGAACCCATCACGCCGGCCTCGAGCAGCAGCATCCACGACAGGTAGCGCTTGTGGTCGTGGTGGGGATCGATACCGATGATCACCAGCGGGAACAGCACGCCCGTCAAAACGACGAGGAACAGCGAAATGCCGTCGACACCGAGGTGCCACGAAATGCCCCACGGCTTGATCCACACATGCTGTGAGACGAACTGGAAGTCGGCGTTCTGCGACTTGAATGCGAAAAGGACCCACAGGGCCATTCCGCCGGTGAGCACGCTGGCGATCATCGCCACAACTTTGACCAGGTCTGGTTGCCGCTTCGAGATCAGCGCCACGATCGCTGCGCCCGCAGCGGGAACGAGAACCAGCAGGGTGAGAATCGGGAACTTGATCACAGGATTCCTCGCACGACGACAAACCACATCAACAACAGCACGACACCAGCGCCGATTGCGGCGGCATAGGTGCGAACGTTGCCGGTCTGCAGCTTGCGAACCTTGCCCGCGATACTGCGAACGAGAGCGCCAGTGCCGTTGACGGCACCATCAACTACGTGACCGTCAGCCCACGCCAGCCCATCAAAGGCCTGTCGGCCGGGCCCACCCATGAAGTTGCTGACCGCACGGTCGTAACCCCATGCGTCGGCCAAGATCTGAGGCTCTATCGCCTTCACCCGATGCTTGGCGTAGACAATGATGGCCAGCCCGATTCCGACCAACCCGACCACGATGGCAATGATCGCCAGCGGCAACTTGGCTGTGGTGCTCTCGCGCACGACGACCACCGGCTCGAGCCAGGTGACCAGCCGTTCTGTCGTGTGCGAGAACGGCAGGTTGATGGCACCACCCACGATGGAGAGCACGGCCAACACCATCAACGGCGTCACCATCATCCACGGGCTCTCATGCGGCTCCGTGTCGCCATGCGCGCCGTGCTCCTCGTGAGCGTCGTTCCAGCGAGCCTTGCCGTAGAACACCATGATCACCTGACGAGTCATGTAGTAGGCAGTCAGCAGAGCGGTCACCAGACCGACGAACCACAGGATCGGGCTCTTGTCGTAGGCGAACAGCAAGATTTCGTCCTTACTCCAGAAGCCTGCGAACGGCGGCACACCAGCGATGGCCAGCCAGCCGATGATGAACGTGATCGCAGTGATGGGCATCAGCTTGCGCAAGGCGCCCATGCGACGCATGTCTTGTTCGTGGTGCATGCCATGGATGACCGAGCCGGCGCCGAGGAACAGCAGCGCTTTGAAGAATGCGTGGGTGATCATGTGGAACAGCGCGGCCGTGTACGCACCGGAACCGACGGCCAAGAACATGTAGCCCAGCTGACTGACAGTGGAGTACGCCAGCACCTTCTTGATGTCGTTCTGCGCGACCGCGATCGTTGCGGCATAGAACGCGGTGGCGGCACCGATGATCGCAATGATCCAGCCCGCGTAGTTGGAGGCGATCTCCAGGACCGGGCTGATACGACACATCAGGTACACCCCAGCGGTCACCATCGTGGCAGCGTGGATGAGGGCCGAAACCGGGGTCGGGCCCTCCATGGCATCGGGTAGCCACAGGTAGAGCGGCAGCTGTGCGCTCTTACCGCAGGCACCGATGAAGCAGAACAGCGCGATCGCGGTTGCCGTGCTGGTGGACAGCAACGAGTGATTGATGACCGAATAGTCGAGCGAGCCGACGGCCCAGAAGGCGAAGAACATCGCCATCATGAAGCCCCAGTCACCCACGCGGTTGGTGATGAACGCCTTCTTGCCGGCCGTCGCGGCACTGTCCTTCTGATGCCAGAAGGCAATGAGGAGATAGCTGCAGGTACCGACGCCTTCCCAACCGAGGAAGGTGACCAGCATGTTCGAGCCGAGGACCAGCATCAGCATGCTGAAGGCGAACAGGTTGAGGTACAGGAAGAATTTGCTGAACTTGGAGTCGCCGTGCATGTAGCCAACGGCGTAGAGGTGAATGAGAGTTCCGATGCCGGTGACGAACAGGCACATCGTGATGCTGAGCGGGTCGGCCAGGAGCGCCAGGTCGACCTTCAGTGAGCCGACAGGGATCCACTGGAAGAGCGTGCGTAGATGGCTGCGCTCCTCCGCCGTCTTGGACATCATGTCGGCAAACACACCGACCGTGACCAAGAACGAGGCGCCCACCATGGCGGTTGCGAAGTAGCCAGCCTTGGGGTCGCCCAGCTTGCGACCGAACAACAGAATGCAGATGAACCCCGCGAGGGGTAGCGCGGGAATCAGCCAGACGAGGTCGAGCATTACATCAGCCCTTCAACTCGGCCATGTCGTCGGTGGTGGCATGGGGCTTGCGACGCAGGATCGCGACCGCGATGCCCAGACCAACCACCACTTCTGCAGCAGCGACGACCATCACGAAGAACACGGTGCTCTGGCCACCGATGTCGCCGAAGCGGCGAGCAAGTGCGACGAATGTGAGGTTGACAGCGTTGAGCATCAGCTCCACGCACATGAACAGGATCAATGGGTTGCGGCGCACCATCACGCCAATGACACCGATGGAGAAGAGCACCGCTCCCAACAGTAGATACCAGGTGGTGGTGGGGGTCGCGATGGCAGCAATCATTTGACCGACACCGGGGTCTCGATGATGACCAGTTCGCCAGGCTTGGGCTTACGCGCCAGCATGACGGTGGCAACGACTGCAATGACGAGCAGCACCGAGGTCAGTTCGAAGGCCAGCACATGGTCGCTGAATACGTCGCGCGCAAGAGCACGAATGTTGCCGTCGTGCGGGTCGAGCGCTGCGTCTTGCACAGCCTGACTCTGCGTCACGACCGGCACGGTTGCCTTTCGGGACGCGATGATGGCCAGACCGATGATGGTGACCAGGCCACTACCGACAGCAGCAGCCACGGGGCGCTGGACTCTGAACGGCTCGATGTGCAGGTCTTCGGCGTTGTCGACGCCCAGCAGCATGATCACGAACAGGAACAGCACGACGATGGCTCCGGCGTACACGATCACCTGCACGGCGGCCAGGAAGTGAGCCTCCTGCGCAACGAACAACACGGCGATGCCGAACAGCGTCATCACCAAGCTCAGCGCTGCGTGCACCGGGTGTTTGCGCACGACAACGCCAACGGCACCAACGAGCACCATTGCGGCTGCGACGATGAAGACGAAAAGTTCCATCAGTCGGCCGGCTGTTCCGGTTCGCGCAGGCCATAGCCCAGCTCGTTGCTCCAGCCGACCTGGCCGACGAAGTCCGCATCGCCACCGGGCGACGTAGCGCGCATCCAGCCACTGGTCAGCAAGTCTTCGCCTTCACGCCAGTCTTCCCACGGCATGTGCTGCGGCCTGCCATCGTCGCCAACGACCAGCTCGGCCTTCGTGTAGACGGCATCGGTGCGGCTGGTGAAGCTGAACTCGAACAATTTGCTTTCGGTGATGGCCTCAGTGGGGCAGGCCTCCACGCACAGATCGCAGTGAATGCAGCGCAGGTAGTTGATCTCGTAGACGAAGCCGAAGCGCTCGCCGGGGGACGTGGGATTCTGCGGGTCGTTGTCGGCGCCGCGCACCAGGATGCACTTGGCCGGGCAGACGCCGGCGCACAGCTCGCAACCGATGCACTTCTCCATGCCGTCTTCGTAGCGGTTGAGGACATGACGACCGTGCATCCGCTCGGGCTTGTCGATCTTCTCATCGCGACCTTCGGTCGCCTTGCCCTTCCTCGCGATGCGGCCACCTGAGTACTCGGTCGTGACGCGCTCGCCGCCGAACACTCTGTGCTGCTTCAGCGTGACGAGGAATCCGTCGAGGTAACCCATCAGAACATCGCCCCCTCTCGTTCACGGTTGCGGGTGCTGACACGCGTGGCCAAACGCAGCAAACCTGCGCAGGCAATCAAAACCAACAGGCCGATACCGCCGGCGACGAAGCGTTCGGACTGCGACCAGCCCTTGTCGCTTCCCACTCGGAACACGGCAATCAACATGAACCAGCCCAACGCCAACGGGATCATCAGCTTCCAGCCGAGGTTCATCAACTGGTCGTAACGAAGGCGCGGCAGTGTGGCACGGAACCACACGTAGATGTAGAGGAAAACCATCACCTTGAGCAGCATCCAGACGGTGCCGCTGAGCGGCCCGAGGAACGACAAGATGTTGGCGTTGCCGAGAATCTTCAACGGCTGCGGGCCACCGAAGAACAGCGTCACGATGACACCGCTCATGGTGATGGTGTTCATGAACTCGGCAAGGAAGAACAGCGCGAAGCGGATGCTGGAGTACTCGGTGTTGAAGCCGCCGACCAGTTC
>JBBQMG010000156.1:0-8894 GCA_038328705.1 Acidimicrobiales bacterium
CGTGCCAATGGCGGCATGGGCCGGCCAGCTCGTGGTCTGGAATGCGATCGACCCCGACGCCCGATCGCTGTTCACCCCGTGGGTGCTGTTCGTCGGCCACCTGATGTTCGCAATGGTCGCCGCAGGCTGGACAGTCCACGCCCGCAAACAGACCACGACCCCCGCCGCCACCTCAGGCCCGTTGCGACACCACGCTCACGCCTGATCCACATACCCCTCAAGGTGCCCGGGAGCCAACTCGCTCCCGGGCATCGACGCGCCAGGAGGATTACACTCAGCCGACCGTCAACTTGTCGGATGGGACGTTTGACTGATTCGACCGGGTTCCCACCCCACTACGACTGCTCGACGAACGGATCTGACGAGATGACACCAAAGCCTCAACGAGTGGCCTTCACCGGCAGCCTCGGCACTCCGCTCGCAGGCCGGCTCGACCTTCCCGCCGGCCCGCCACGGGCCTTCGCGCTGTTCGCTCACTGCTTCACCTGTTCCAAGGATGTCGTCGCTGCCGGACGCATCGCGGCCGAACTCAATGCCCATGGCATCGGAGTCCTCCGGTTCGACTTCACCGGCCTCGGCTCGAGCGAAGGCGACTTCGCCAACACCGACTTCTCATCCAACCTCGACGACCTCCGGCTCGCCGCTGCGTGGCTTCGGGAGCACCACGCTGCACCGCAGCTGCTCATCGGCCACAGTCTCGGCGGGGCCGCAATGATCGCCGTCGCCGCCGATCTTCCAGAAGTCCGGGCCGTCGCCACGCTCGGCGCGCCCGCCGATGTCGCCCACATCAGCCGGCTGTTCGGTCCGCAGCTCCCCGTGATCGAGCAGCAGGGCCGCGCGATGGTCGACATCGCCGGCCGTTGCTTCACGATCCGCCGCGAGATGCTCGACGACCTGTCCACACATTCGATCGAGGATCGAGCGGGTCAGCTCCACGCGGCGCTCCTCGTCGCGCACGCCCCCGCCGACAACATCGTTGGCATCGACAACGCGGCACGGATCTACGCCGCGGCGAGACACCCGAAGAGCTTTCTAGCTCTCGACGGGGGAGACCACCTGCTGACCAGACCAGCTGACGCGATCTACGCGGGACGGATGATCGCGTGCTGGTCGGAGCGATTCATCGTCGACGAGCACCCAGCCGCAGCGTTGCCACACGCGAGCGCGCCCGTGGTGGTGGCCGAGACCGGGCAGGGGACGTTTCTCAACCACGTCGTTGTCGGCGATCACCGCTTCCTCGCCGACGAGCCCGTCGACGTCGGCGGCTTCGATGCCGGCCCATCGCCGTACGACCTTCTTGGCGCGGCGCTCGGAGCATGCACGTCGATGACGCTGCGGCTCTACGCCGACCGCAAAGGTCTTCCGCTCGACCGCGTCACGGTCGAGGTCAGTCACGCCAAAACCCACGCCCAGGACTGCGAAGCCTGCGTCGAAGGAGCAGGCCCACTCGTGGACCACTTCGAGCGACGCATCCTCGTTACCGGCCGCCTCGACAACGACCAACGCACCGCACTCCTGCGAATCGCCGACAAGTGCCCCGTGCATCGCACCCTCGAAGGGACCGCCCACATTTCGACCACCCTCGTGCCAGTGCCGAACTGAACATCGGGTGAGTCAGTCGTTCGTCAGGCGGCGATCAGTTTGTCGATGATGTCGGCGAGCCCGTCGCCACCCAACGAACCGACATACGTCTCGAGTCGGCCGTCGTCAGTGATGAAGGCGTACGCCGGCTGGGCGTAGATCTCATACGACGCCCAGATGTCGCCGCTGCTGTCGTCGAGATGGGTGATGCCCTCGGTCCCTGTGTCGGACACGAAGTCTCGCATCGCGGGTGTTTCGCCTCGGCCGGCGATGCCGACGAAGTTCACCTTGCCTTCGTAGCGGGCTGCGATGTCCGCGACATCTGGTGCCTCGCCGCGGCAGATGACACACCACGGCGCCCAGAACCATGCGACTGTCGGGCGGCCAGCCAGGATGTTTGCGTCGAACGGGTCGCCGTTGATGGTGGTCGCACCGATCAGTGCGGCAGGTATCACCGACGCCTCACCTGACCCGGCAGGCTGCGCGGTCGTCTCCGGTGCCGACGTCGGGAGGGCGGCGGATGAAGGGACCTCAGACGACCGCGGGCCGATCGCAGAGTCACGGTTGCCGCCGCCGCACGCTGCCAGCACAAGTCCGACTGCGGCCGCGAGAAACGCTGAACGGGAAACGGGAGTGCCGGGGAGGTTCGTCATGGGCAGGAAACCCCCGGGACTCGTCGCAGCATTCCCGTGTTCGCCGTCGCTGCCGGCCGACGTGTCCGTCCGGTCCGAGTAGATGGGTTCGCGGTGTGACGCGAAAGGCGCATCTCAGCCTCCGGCCGGTAGCACTGCACCAACCATGCCAGAGGTCCGGTGGAACTTGCAGATGTACACGAGTGGTCCATCGCCGAGGGTGACGGGCACTTCGATCGTCTCGCCGGCCGCGACGTCGATGTCGATGCCCTGGTCGGCGATAGTGACGTTGTGGAGGATGGCCCCGGTATTGGTCACTTTCAAGGTGAGGGTGTCGCCGCTGGCCGCCCGAACGCACGTCGGCTGGAAGTAGAAGTCGGACGCGTTCACCGCCATCTCGGCCCCGTCGGCGACAGCGAAGCCTTTGTCGGTGATCGGAGCTGTGTAGCCGTCCACCGGGGTGCAGGTGCCGCTCGATGCCGAGGCAGCGGCCTCGGCGATCGAGCTGGCAACCGCGCTCGGTGCGTCATTCGGGTCGGGCGCGCACGCGGTGCCGAACACCGCGAGCGCACCCATTCCGAGGAGCACTTGTCGGATCATCCGACGGTGACCTCGACCGACCCCTCGATAGCCGGCATCAACGGTGCGTGACCGTTGTCGGCGAGCAAGGCAATGACCGTGTGGGTTTCGCCAGTGGCCAGACCTTCGGTCGATGCTTTGAACGTGGTCGTGCAGCCCATGCCCAACATCGTTCCCATGCCCATCATCGGCCCGCTGGTCGAGTCGAGGTTGACGTGGTAGTGCCCGATCCCGAACAACCCCGGCTTGCCGTACAGGTCGCAGTTCAGGTCGTAGTTGGTGACCTCGACGACAACATCGAAGTCGCCCTTCACCACGTCACCAGGCTGCGGCGAGATGATCTTGATGCTCGGGGTGCCGGTCGAGGCAGCATCGCCGATCTCGGGCAGTGGCGACGTCGGGGCGTAGGTGAACGAGAACTCGACCTCGTTCTCCATGACCTCTGCGTGATCGTTGATCGCCGGCACGACCGCGATGGTGTGTTCTCCGGGCTTCACGTTCTGCATCGAGACCGAGGCCTCAGGTGTGCACTCCATGTCGACGAGCGCCTTGTCGAGCAGCACGTGGTAGTGGCCGAAACCTTCGGTCACTGCCTTGCCGGCCCAGTTGCAGGACAGCTCGTAGCCGGTCGCGGCGACGTTGAACGACACCACGTTGTCGGTGACCGTCGCGCCGGCAGCGTCGGAGGTCAGCTCGAGCTTCATCGCTGCCGCGTAATCGGGGAGCGGCATCATCGCCATCGTGTCCATCGTCGTCTCAGCCGGTGCTGGCGTCGTCTCAGCGGGGGCTTGAGTCGTCGGTCCTGCGTTGGGGGCCACGGTCGTCGCGGCGGATGAGTTCGAGTCCGAGCCGCAGGCGGCAAGGACCAGCAGGCCTGCACCAAACAGCGCGCTCGACGTTCGACGGATGTGCTTCATGTTCGATCTCCTCGGTTGTGCTCACGGTGAACGCGGACGTTCACCCGAGGAGATGCGAGCCAGGTGCAATTGATTGCAGCGGTCTCAGCGAAGTTCACCTTCGGCGATGAGATCGAGAAGGCGTTGCGGTTCGAGCAGCGATGCGACCAGCAGCGGGTGGTCACCGTTGATGCACACCACGTTGACGCCGTCTCGTTCGACGAGCCAGGTGTCGACCGACCCGTTCTCGGCTGGGCGTGAGTTCGTCGGCATCGCGAACGCTGTCGCACTTCGGGCGACGACGACGGTCACCCCGTCGATGGTGACGGACTGCACCGTGGGCGCGGCTTCCAGCCCGGAGTCCGAGACGATAAGGTCCGTCACGACCGCTATCGGCGTGCTCGCCGACGGAGAGTTCTGGTGCCCCCACAACCGCACAGAGCCCACTCCAACACCAACAATGATGACGAGCACGGCGGCTACCAAGAGAACCTTCCGACCGAACTCAACCCGCGACAAGGGTCGAGCGGCGAGAAGGGCCGACTCCAGTCGCACGCGGGTATTGTCGGCAAGCGGCGCGCGTAGAGCTGCTACCAGCCGATGCCCGCGGTGGTCTTCGTCCACAGCCCGCGAGCACGTTGCGCAGTCCAACAGATGCACATCGAAGGCGTCCTCTTCGGTTCCCGACAGGTCCCCGGCGATGTAGGCGGCCAGGTGCGTCTCGTCGTGGTTCACGGCGTGCCCACCTTGTGATCAATCACCTGTGCCATGGTGCGCCGCGCGCGATGCACCCGGGCGAGAACGGTCCCACGAGGACAGTCGAGGAGATCGGCAACCTCCTGCGTTGTGAATCCGCCGAGGTCGGTCAACACCACGCAGATCCGTGCCAGCTCGGGAAGCTCACCGAGCGCGGCGACGATCACGTCACGATCGATGGCCGCGAGTACCGTCGCTTCAACCGATCGTCCATCACACAACTGCTCGACACGCTCGTCGATTTTCTCGACCGGCCGAGACTTCGCCCGCCGAAGGTTCATGCGCATGCTGTTCATCATGATCGCGACCAGCCACGACCGGACGTCGCCTCCGCGCCAGCGAGCGAAGCCAGCATAGGCGCGCAGGCACGTGTCCTGGAACAGATCCTCGGCTTGATGCTGACTACGGACCAGGCCGCCAGCGATGTTGCGCAGAGCCTCCAGATGCGAGTCGACCTCGTCGAGGAATGCCCGATGTTCATCCGATGGTCCTCTCCGTCGTCGATCAACCCTCACCGACGGAGATGCCTGAACGTTGAAGTTGATTGCACCCGGATGAAACCCGTCGAACGGTCGCGCCCATTCCCGAGATCACCACCCGCCAAGAACCCGCGCAGATCAGTCTCGTCGCGCCCCGTCACGGCCAGTCGATGCCACCAGAAGAGCCGCCGTCAGCTGCGACATCGACGGTGCACCATCGAGCTGGCCACCGGACTCGTAGAGCCGGCAGCCGAACGACGTCACACCCTCGGACGCGAACGGATCAGTCCCATCGATCAGGATCGTTGGCGACCCGGCAAATGCGATCACTCGGGCTTCGGACTCGGACTCGACCACACGGAGCGTCGTGGTGATCGAGACCCCGGCAAGGTCAGCGGCAACCAACAGTCGCTCCAACAGGGGCGTCACACTCGGACAGTCGCGCACATGCAGCACCATGATGTCGGCGGGTCGGATCATCGAGGTTGACATGACGAGAGAACCCGGTCCGACTGCCGCGCCATTCCCACCCCGAGCGCACAGGTTCAGCCCGAAGCGGAAGCGAGCGCCAGAACCTCGGACTCAGGGAACGGTCCTTGCCACCCCTGAACCGGATGGCCGTCGGCGGCGAACAGGATCGCCGTTGGCTGCGAGCTGACGTTGAACGCCGTCCATGATTCGAATGACTCGTCCCACAGCATCGTGAACGATTTCGTTCCGTATTTGTCAAGGAACTCCTCGGCCTCCCCGAGAGTGTCCTGGGTCCCAAGCCCGATCACCCGGAGATCGTCTGCATTCTGTCGAGCAAACTGCTCGACCTCGGGCGCTTCAGCCCGGCAATATGGTCAATGTGGTGCCCAGAACCAGACAAGCACTGGCTTGTCCGCCGGCAAGAAGTTCGCGAGCTGTACCCACTCCTTCTCGCCAACATCCCACACCGTCACGGCGGGAAGAAAGTCGGTGGATACGGCATTTGCGACCGGCAGATTCGGGCGTGTCCCTGGGTCGACCGAGGCCTCGCGAGGCCCACCACAGGCGGCAGCAACCACCGCTACCGCGAGAGCCAAGGCCACAAAGGGAGAACGTTGTCGTCTGGATATGGCCTGGAAACCCGGCGACGTCAGCCCGGCATTCCCGTCCGTCGAGATTCCTCAGTGAGTTTGCCAGCGGTCACTCCGAGGGAAACGAGACCAGCCTTGTGCATCAACGGCAGAACCGACACCTCCGCGCTACTGGTGGCGTTCGATCGACGCGCGATGGATGTCGAGTTGGCGTTTGATGTCGTCGATTCCGCCGCTGCTGTCGAGGCCGATGACAACTCGATGCGCCCCAGAGGTGCGGTGGCCGTCGAGGGTGGCTTGGTCGCCGGAGGATCCGTAGATGCTGAGGTCGAACTCGGCGGGGTCGCGTCCCGCCTCGGTGGCGAGTTCCTTGAGTCGTTGCCAGCGTTGCGGGATCGGCTCGGTTCCTTCTATCGGCATCCAGCCGTCGCAGTACTCGACGACGTCGCGCAGGGCACGGTCGTGCCCGACCGCGCCGAGCAGTAGTGGCGGTCCCGGTCGTTGGATCGGTTTGGGATAGGACCAGCACCGCCCGAACTGGACTCGTTGCCCGTCGTGGGCGGCTTCGTCATCAGTCCACAGTGTCCGGACGGCTTGGATGTGCTCGCGGAGCGCAAGTTTGCGGTCGGCCCAAGCGATGCCGTGGTCGGCGAGTTCGTCGGCTTGCCACCCGTACCCGACGCCACAGATGAGCCTGCCGCCGCTGAGCTGATCGAGTGACGCCAATTGTTTGGCCGTGGCGAGTGTCTCTCGCTGGGCGAGGACGAGGACGCCGGTGCCGAGCTTGATCCTGGTCGTGACCCCAGCCGCTGTCGCCAGTGCGATGACGGGGGTCGTGGAGTCGTTTGTACTCCTCGGGCATTGCCTGCCCGCCCCACCATGCGATGAAGTCGCGCACCGGGATGTGGGTGTGTTCGGTGACGAACATCGACTCGAAGCCACGTTCGTCGGCAGCGACCGCGACGTCGGCCGGGGTTGCGGTGTGGTCGGTGAAGTGCATCATCACGCCGATGTGCATCGTGTCGTTCACGGTTGGCTCCAAGCTCGATCGACGAGGTGCTGTTGATGGTCGTACAGCCAGACCTCAACGATCAGGTCACCATCCACCCGATACCGCAGGCAGCGATCGACCGTCACGCGTTCGCCGTCGATATCGAACACCTCGCAGACGAAGATCGCGCCGTGCCCGCCGAGGTCGCAGACGGCGTCAACGCTGACGAGCGTGCGGCCGCTGCGACGGGCAGTTTCAGAGAGCAACGCGATGAGAGCGGCTCGACCGTGATGGTCGCCGGCGAACGGAAGGACCCGCCGTAGTGCACGGCCACCTCAGCGTCGTAGATCGCGAACATCGTCTCCAGATCTGAGCGCTGCCACGCCGCGGCGCAACGCTGAATCACTCCGGTCCGGTTCATGACAGCGTCCGTGAGGTGGGGCGCGCGGCACGATGTTGGACCTCGACGGCCCAACCGTTGGTGATGCGCCGCATGATGACCGCGAACGCTGTTGGCATCCCAGTCGCGAGCAGCGCCCCGCGTATTGTGGGCTGCCGTTCGTAGCGAAACGCCGCGGATGCTCGGCAATGCGGCTCGTCGATCTCGTCGACCCGGAACACGGCCCCCCATCGACACGAGCGGATACGGGTAGTCGCTCGTGTCGACGTTCACCTGGTAGCGGCGGTCGTCGGGGAACACATCGCACGACTCGGTCCACGATTCGCCGGATCGAGCGACGCAACGACGCTGCTCGTGGTCGGAGTCGGACAGCACGTGGACGGCGCTCAGGTTCGGTGCGAGCCGCCCATACAGCTCGTGATCCGACACGACCTCCCAACCAATCGCGGCAGGCGCCGCGAGGTCGACGCTGCGCCGGACAGGCTCCAAACGGGATCTGTCGACGCTTGCGGCAAACGGCGACAACTGGCGGAGTGCGACGACTTCGGCGACAGCCAGGGCCAACACGCACGCACCGACAACCGCCACAACGGCCACACCAGCTGCAGTCAGGTCACCGATCACGACGATGGGGATGGAGATCGCTACCCACCCAAGGTCGGCGACGGCGACGAGTCGGCCGCCGCGCCAAACCGTGCGCGCACCCGCGACCGAGACAGAGGGCACGATGATCCCGAACGCGGCAACGCCAAGCACGATCGCCGCCACGGCTAAGGTCGGGGTGCCTGCGAGTTGTTGGGTGAGCCATGCCGACGAGCCTGCGACCGCAAGCCCGGTGATGACCGAGAAGGCCGTGTTGGCGCGCAGCACGTTGCGGACCCGCTGCACTGCAACCAACGCTGAGTCGTTCACGACGGACCTCCTTCGAAGAGGCCGATCAACTCGGCGATCCGGCCGTCAGCATCGAGGCGTGCGACATCGAGTCCGCCGATCACTCTGGAACCGTCAGCATCGACAAGTGTCCAGCACCAATGCAGCACGTCATAATGCGCCGAAGGCTCGCCAACCAGCCCGAATCGGTGACCCGGGAACTGCTGTTGCCTTCACCAGCTCCTCCGCGCGTCACACTTTCATTGCGATCTCGCAACTAAAGTGTTCGCATGAACGGAGCCACGATCACCGTCAAAGAAGCAGCGACTCGACTCGACGTCAGCGAACAACGGATCAGGCACCTGATCGCCAGCGACAGCATTCTTGCCGAACGCCACGGTCACGTCTGGGCAGTCGATCCGGCATCGGTCGACGACTACCGCCGCAGACGGCGACCGACCGCGGGCCGGAGCCTGTCCCCACGCATGGCATGGGCCGCCCTGCTCTCCGGGCTCGGCACCGATGTCGACGACGAAGTCGTCGACATATTCGCGCTACGCCCAGCCGAACGAAGCCGGCTCACTCACCTCCACGACCGCCGTCCGAACGAATGGCGATGGCTGGCCCACCGCCGGGCCGACACGAAACA
>JBBQMG010000157.1:0-8798 GCA_038328705.1 Acidimicrobiales bacterium
CGCGTCCACGTTTGCGTGAGCCGCCTTGAACGAGTCCGACTTCATCCACGCGAGGAACGAATCCCTGGAGTCGAACTCCATCGTCGACACGTAGGGATGCTCGCCGCCCGCAGGCTTCATGAGCGTGCTGCGGACCAGGCCAGGAACGCCCTCGAGGGTGGTGCGCATGCTGGCGACGAACGACTCTTCGAACGCGTCAGCGTTCTCGGTGGGGGCGCTTATCCGGTTGTGAACGACAAACATTGTGGGCCAGCTTCTCCAGTGGTTGATGTGATTTGGCGGCGTCGCCGCCGCTACGAGTTGGCAACATAGCGGCGCTCAGACGACCGCAGGGACCGCGGGATCGCGTTGGGCGAACAAGATCTCTGCGGTGATCGGCCTCGCGAGCGAGCCCAGTTGCTGGACAACTGACACGAGCAGATCATCGATGGTGAGCATTCCCACAAAGCTGTCTCCGCGCATCACCGCCAGGCGACGCAGACCATGGGTCGCGAACAGGCCAAAGGCTGCTTCCAGTGCTTCGTCCGCTCCGACTGTGATGACCGGAGTCGTCATCACGGAGTCGATGCGAGCGTCCGCTCGAAGGCCACACGCGAGAACCCGACGGACAAGGTCGCGATCGGTCACGATCCCAATCAACCGGTCGCCATCGACAACAGCGACGGACCCGATACCGGCTTGCTCCATGACCCCGGCAACTTCTCGAATCGTCCTCGAAGGCGCAACTCCAACACCTGAACGATGCAACATCTCAACAGTGCGCATGGCTTCCTCTCACTTCGTGTGTTCGTAGTGCTCGACGAACGCGTCGCTACCGGGAAAGAACAAGGCCTCGTGGCCATTGTCTCCCCACCGCACGAGGAACGGAGGACCACCATCGGGCCCCCGGATCTCGAGGACCTCACAGTCACGGTTCGGTTCGCCCGTCCGATGCCCATGGATCACAATTCGGTCTCCAACGCTTGCACGCATTGCTGCCACCTCTCGGGTCTGCTCACATCGTGCGCCGTCGCGACGCGAGGGGGTAGGGCCGAAGGTCATGCCCCCTCGTCGCCTGCCGGTGCCAGCTTCCCGGTCAGGAGGCTGTTCGGGCGTTCGGTGCGAGGTGCCTGACGAACCAGTCGCGCGCAGCTTCGGCGGCGATCGCGAGCGTGCCCGGTTCCTCGAAGAGGTGGGTGGCGCCAGGGATGACGGTAAGGCTGGTCTCGCAGCGCATCTGGGCCTGCGCCGTGCGGTTGAGGGTCAGCACGGTCGCGTCGCGACTGCCGACGATCAGCAGCGTCGGTGCGGTCACGGCGGCGAGCCTGGGGGCTGCGAGATCGGGACGGCCGCCGCGGGATACCACCGCGGCGATGTCACAGCCGGGCTCGGCTGCCGCCCACAGGGCGGCGGCGGCGCCGGTGCTCGCGCCGAAATAGCCGATGCGCAAGCTCCCGAGCTCGGGTTGACCGCGCAGCCATCGCGTGGCGTCAACGAGTCTTCGGGTGAGAAGGTCTATATCGAACACGTTGGAGCGATCGAATTCCTCCTCGCTTGTCAGCAGGTCGAACAACAGCGTCCCCACGCCTGCTCGGTGGAGGACCGCCGCAACGTATCGGTTGCGTGGGCTGTGTCGGCTGCTGCCGCTGCCGTGGGCGAACAGCACGATGCCCGCTGGGCGCGCCGGGACGGTCAGATGTCCCACGAGGAGGACCGCTCCGGCGTTCACGACGACTTCGTCGTCGTTGAGGGACCGAGCATCGCCGGCCCGCTCGAGGTAGGAGACCACCTCGTCGTCGGTCGTCTGCGAGAAGTCCTCGTAAAACTGTCCGACGGCGAAGAACGGTTCTGGTGTCTCGAGCGCGATCAGTTCATCTGCGTCACCCGCCAACCGGCTGGTCCAGCCCGGAGGGGCAACGGGCATGGCGAGCACGACACGGGTCGCGCCGTGTGCGCGCGCGACCTGGCACGCAGCGCGAGCGGTCGACCCAGTGGCGATGCCATCGTCGACGATGATCGCGGTTCGGCCTTCGAGCGGTTGGTGGGGGCGGTCATCGCGGAAGCGCCGGGCGCGGCGCTCGAGCTCTGTCCGTTCGCGTTCTTCGACAGCCGCCAACTCCTGCTCCGAGACCCGCGTGATGCTGATGACCTGGTCGTTCAGGACCCGGATGCCGTCCTCGCCGATCGCGCCCATCGCCAGCTCGGGCTGGTCCGGAACGCCGAGCTTGCGGACGACGATCACATCGAGCGGGGCATCGAGAGCGCGGGCAACCTCGAACGCCACCGGGACGCCACCGCGGGGAAGCCCGAGCACCACCACCGGTTCGCCGCCGAGGTGCCGCAACCGCTCGGCCAGCCGACGTCCGGCATCGACACGATTCACGAAAGCCATCACAACCTCATTCTTCTTGTCCTGCGTGAGAGCTCATGCCGCCCTGGTTTCATCCACGCGGCGGCGACCTGCACGGGCTCGCTTGTGCAGCGCGTCGACAGCGAGCAAGACCGGCGCCGCGAGCACAGCGACCGCAAGGCCGGCGGCGGGGGGAAACGCGTGCTCGAGGAGGGACGCCGCCGGGGGGATCAGCAGGAACGCGGCCAGCACCACCAGTTCGACGGCGACCGCTCCGAGCAGTAGCCGATTCCCGGTCCAGCCGAGTGCTCCCGGCCAGCGGGTGGCGCTGCGACACGCGAAGGCGTTTGCCATCTGCCCGATGACCACGGCGGCGAACGCCGCGCCAGAGGCCGCCATCAGTGCGTTGCCGGTCGGGAAGCTGTCGCCGGGCCGCCAGCCGGCGGCCAACAGGGCGACGAGGAAGGCGGTCATCTCCATCACCGCCTCGGTGGGGCCGAGCACACCAAAGACCCGGCGTAGCAACGCTCCATCGATGAGGTGGCGGCCCATGGGCGGACGCTCCAACGCGCGGGGGTTGGGAGCCTCGGCGCCGAGCGCAAGGGCGGGCAGTAGGTCGGTGCCGATGTCGAGGGCCAGGATCTGCAACACACCAAGTGCGAGCGGGAAACGGCCACCCGACAGTGCCCACACCACGAACGGGGTCAGCTCGGCGACATTGTCGGTGAGGTGGTACGTGAGGAAGCGGTGGACGTTGGAGAACGTCGCCCGACCCTGCTCGATGGCGGCGACGATCGTGGCGAAGTCGTCGTCGAGAAGCACGAGGTCGGCCGCCTCGCGTGCGACGTCGGTCCCAGAGCGACCCATGGCAATGCCGATGTCGGCCGCTCGGAGAGCTGGGCCGTCGTTCACGCCGTCGCCGGTCATGGCCACCACGTGACCCCTGGCTTGGAGAGCGCGAGCGATTCGGAGCTTGTCCTCGGGCGCCACCCTGGCGAGGACGACACCATCGCGATCGAGGAGTGCGCCCAGCACCTGTTCATCACTCGGCAGGTCCTTGCCTTCGATGACGAGCCCCCCGACATCCGCAAGGCCGACCTCGACGGCGATCGCCAGCGCCGTTGCCGGGTGGTCGCCTGTCACCATCGCGACCCGGATCCCGGCCCGACGGCAGGCGGCGATCGCGTCGGCGGTGCTCGGGCGGGGCGGGTCCGCGAGCCCGAACAGACCCAGGAGTTCCAAGTGGTCCTCGGCGGCGTCGGGGGTCATATCCGCGTCGATCTCTGCGGACGGGCGGGTCGCTACGGCCAACACCCGAAGCCCCTGGCGCGCCATCGAATCCAACGCCGCTTCGGCACCGAAGGACGGGTCGCAGCGGGTGAGTAGAGCGTCTGTCGCCCCCTTGACGAACAGCCGGTCACCGACGACGACGGACATGCGTCGTCGTCGGGGATCGAACGGGAAGCGGCGTACCACTGGGTTGGCAGCCTCATCGGCTGCGACGTCCTCGCCGAGCCGGCGGGCAAGGGTGTCGAGCGCTGCCTCCATCGGGTCGCCCTGAGCGACCCATAGGCCGTCGCGTTGCACTACCCGGCCCGTCGAGCAGCGGACTGATGCCCGCGCCAGCAGGCGCAGCGAGGAGACGATCGCCTCATCGACGACGAGCGGGACAGTTGGGTCGTAGCCAATGCCGGCCAGATGTGCCGTCCCTGACGGCATCCACACCTCCACGACGGACATCTCGTTGCGGGTCAGCGTTCCGGTCTTGTCGGTGCAGATGAACGTCGTCGAACCGAGCGTCTCGACCGACTCCAAACGGCGCACGAGGGCATGACGACCAGCCATTCGCTGCGCTCCCATCGCGAGTGACAGCGTGACCGTCGGCAACAAGCCCTCCGGGACCAGCGCAACCGTCACACCGATCGCGAACAGGAAGCCGTCCGAGGCCGGCGACCCCACCGCCAGCGACACCCCGAAGAAGGCGGCGCCGACACCGACGGCGATCACCGCCACCGTGCGCACGACCCGGTCGAGTTCGAGGGCGAGAGGGCTACGCGGTCGGCGGCCGGCCTGTGTGAGCTGAGCGATGGACGCCAGCCGCGTTCGCGCGCCCGTGGCCTCCACCACGGCCCGTCCTTCGCCCTCGACCACGAACGTGCCGGCAAAGAGCTGGTCGCCATCTGCCGCCGCGACCGGGACGCTCTCACCGGTCAGGAGCGACGTGTCCATGCTCAGCGCGTGTCCCTCGGTCACGCGCAGATCAGCCGAGACCCGGTCACCGGCGGCGAGCAGCACCACGTCGTCGCAGACCAGGTCGGCGGCGTCGATCTCGGTGGCCACCCCGTCACGTACGACCATGGTGCGGCGAGGCAACAAATCTCGCAGCTCCTCGGCTGCGTGCTCGGCGCGGCTCTCCTGAACGAACGCGAAGACACCATTGACCACGACGACAACGAAGATCGCGCCGCCGAGCTGGGGCATCCCGGCGATGAACGCGAGCACCCCTGCACCCCAGAGCATGAGCGCGAAGAAGTGGCCCATCTGGCTCGCGAGCTGACGCCATGCGGCCGGCGGTCGGGTGGTCGCCAAGACGTTGGGGCCGTCGCGAGCCAGACGATCCGTTGCCTTCGAAGCGGACAGCCCCATCGCCGGGCCGATGCAGGACCCTGACGGCGCTTTCGTGGTGGGCTCGGGTGTCATGAACGCTGCGTTTCGTCAGGGGGTTCTCATGCTGACGATCGCAAGAATGCTCAACCTTCGGTAGGGCCGAACAGCACAAGTTGCCCGGATGGAGAAGGGCGCAACACGGCTCCCTCCCCACCTCGCCGCTGCAATTGGGCGGCGGTCACGACTGGGGTTGCGTCCGATCGCAGACGACTTGGTTGCGACCGTTGTTCTTGGCGCTGTACAGCGCTACGTCGGCGCGTTGCAACGTTTCGTGCAGCGAGCGGTGGTGCTCGGCTGCACCGAGGCTGATGGTCACACCAGTTACCGCGTCCGGCGGGATCTCGACGGCCAACTCGGCTATCGCGATTCGCAGCACTTCGGCCCGGGCTGCTGCTGCGGCCAGGTCTGCTCCGGGCATCAGAACGGCGAACTCCTCGCCGCCGAACCGGGCGAGCAGATCGATGGTTCGGAGGTGCGCGGCGAGCGCTGCGCCGACTGCGCACAGCACGAGGTCACCACCGTCGTGACCATGGGTGTCATTGACTGACTTGAAGTGATCGATGTCGATCATGAGCACAGCCGCGGGCACGTCATTGACCGCACAGGCCTTCAACAGCCGATCCGCGCGCGAGTCGAAACCCCGGCGGTTCGCCAGCTCTGTCAGTGGGTCGGTGTCCGCCTCGCGACGTAGTTCTTCCTCGCGACGCTGCATCTCGGTGGTGTCGCGGGTGACGATGATGAAGCCTTCGGGTTCACCGATCTCGTCGACCAGCGTCGAGATCATCGTGTCGGTGTAGAACGTGTCGCCGGGCGAACTGAGAGCCCAACCCTCCGTGCGACGCCACCCGGCGAAGGTCGCCGCGTGGAGAACGTCGGCGAGTTTCTCCACCGACACCACTTCGTCCAGTGAACGACCGATCGCCTGAGTCGAAGTGAGGCCGAACAGGCGCTCACCGGACGCATTCCAGGAGTCGATGAGCCCAGCGCGGTCGATGGTGTAGATCGCATACTCGCGGACCATTTCCACTATGAGGCGAATTCGGTCTCGTTCGCGTTGTAGTTCGTGCTCGCGATGAACCAGCTCGGAGACATCGCTCATGACGGCGACGAAGTATCCGGGACGAGGTCGATGAACCGACACCTCCACCGTGATGATCGAATCGTTTGCCTCGAGCGTGGAGCGGTGGTTGGCGAGCACAACGGTTCCACCTTCGTTCGCCCTGATCAACCTGTCCAGGTCGGGCACCAACGGGGCGAGCAGCCTGAATGCATTGCCCATGTCCGCCGACCCGACGAACGGGTTCATCATCTGCACCGACAATGGGGTGGCTCGAGTGACGGTGCCCGTCGAGTCGAACGCCACCACGCCAACGGGGAGCAGGTAGAGCAGCTCGTAGAGCTGCTCTAGCTCACCGTTGGTCGATTCGGACCCAGACGGTGCGGTCAGCTCCATTGCACGATGAGGAATCGTCGTGGTGCGTCGGGGCGTGCCAGCAAGCGCAGGCGCACCGGGGTGGGCTTCATCCGCAGCGTGAAAACGTAGTCGATCGTTGCGTCGAGTTCGCTCTCGGTCTCGAAGCGCTGTGCGACCATGAAGTTGTTGGTGCACGGGGCGACCTCACTGAAGAAGTGCCGACCGATCACTCGCTCCGGCGACAGACCGGAGAGCGTGGATTCGGTCCGGTTGTACATGACAACACGATGATCGGCGTCCATCGCGACCACACCGAACGTGGTGTCCTCCAACTGGGCGTCGGGCAACGACAACAACCGGTCATACAAATCAATGTCGTCGAAGTTCATCTGGTCACGGTATCACCGGGGAAAACGGTGACTTCGTAGAAGCACGGATCCACGCGGCGGCAACTCATGCGATGTAGACGTTGTGGATCACTTCGTCGATGGTCGTGACGTCAGCGGCGACGAGCGCCATCGCCTCGCTTCCCATAGTCCGCATGCCCTGAGCAACGGCGAGCTCACGCATGTTCTTCGGCACGACCGCGGCCACCATCAGTTCCCGAACTTCGTCGGTCACCTCGAGCACTTCGTACACGCCGACTCGCTCGCGGAACCCGGTGTTCGAGCAGTAGTTGCAGCCGAAGCCGCGCACGAACGTCGTCTTCTCTGCGCCACCCATCGCCGTGTACAGGGCAAGATCTTGCGCAGTCGGCTGGTATGTGCCGACACATGATGGACAGATCTTGCGCACGAGTCGTTGCGCAACGACCCCGACGAGCGACGACGCAACGAGAAACGGTTCGATGCCCATGTCGATGAGGCGATAGACCGCAGAACTGGCATCGGTGGCGTGCAGCGATGACATCACGAGGTGGCCCGTCAGGGCGGACTGGACGGCGATCCGGGCGGTCTCCTCGTCGCGGATCTCGCCGACCAGGATGACGTCAGGATCTTGTCGAAGGATCGCCTTCAAGCCGCTGGCAAAGGTGACATCGGCGAGCAGGTTGATCTGCATCTGGTTCACCGCCGGGAATACGTACTCCACCGGGTCCTCGATCGTCATCACGTTGAGTTCGGTACGACTGATCTCCGCAAGGGTGGCGTACAAGGTGGTTGTCTTACCCGAACCCGTTGGGCCGCTGCACAGAATCATTCCGTACGGCTTGCGGACGATCGACAGGTATCGGACATGAGCGTCCGTCGGCATGCCGAGTTCGGACAGGTGCTTCATCGAACGACTCTTGTCGAGTAGGCGGAGCACGGCGGTCTCGCCCCAGATCGTCGCGCCCGTGGAGACGCGAAGGTCGATGCCGACGCCGTCGATGGTCATCTGGATCTGGCCGTCCTGCGGTCGACGTCGTTCGACGATGTCCATGTCGGCCATGATCTTGATTCGGCTCACCAGCTCCGGGCCGGTCGATGCGGGGAGGCTGAGCACCTCGCGCAGTGCACCGTCGATGCGGTACCGAATACGGATTCGGCCGTCGGTGGGCTCGATGTGGATGTCCGACGCCCGGTCGCGCAGCGCTTGCGTGATGATCTTGCTGACGACCTGGATGATCGGCGCCTCATCGTCATCGATCACTGCGTCGACGGCTGGCTTTGCCGCCACCGTCTCCCAAATCTCCTTGACGTCCTCGTCTTCGGCCGTCAGCAATCGATAGTGCGTGTTGATCGACGTTGCCACGTCCTCGGGTGTCGCGAGGTAGACGTTGACCGAACGCACCGACAATCGAGTGAGGGCGTCACGCACATCTTGGCGAGCCCCATCCGAGATGGCGACGTCGAGTACGTCGCCCCGAAGTCGCAGGGGCACGATGTGGAACTGCCTTGCTACTTCCTCGGGGACGATCGCGAGTGCCTCGGGCGTGGGGCGCTCCTTGCGAAGGTCGACGGTGGGCAGGCCGAGTTGCTTCGCCAAGGCTTGTGTGAGAGCGCTCGATTTGAGCATGCCCTGTTCCACCAGGATCGAACCCAGCTGACGACCCGACTCGGCCTGCAGGTTGAGCGCTCCCGCGAGTTGCTCGGGCAGCAGGGCATTCTCGGACACGAGAACATCACCGAGGCGCAACCGGGACTCGGTTGCGGTCATCGGAGTGACCAGCGCTATCGCGACGGGTTCTGCAGACGGCTCATGGCGGTTGCGTCTTTTCATGCCGGTCGCCGATGCATGTACTCATTATCGTCCATGAGCCACAAAAGGCTAGTGGTCTGTCTCTGAAATGGCAAGTACGCCCGCGGCGCGTAGATCGGCCGCTTTCGTTCGCTGCGGGTTCTGTGGCACACCACAGACGAACGTACTTTTGTGGTGTGCCACAGACGTTGAAGGACGAGGCGAGACCTG
>JBBQMG010000158.1:0-8749 GCA_038328705.1 Acidimicrobiales bacterium
CACCCGAATCTGACGAGATGCGTCGAGCTTGACCGCGAGGCCATTAGCAAGGGTCGCGCCGTCGGCGGTCCAGTTGATCGACGATGTGGTTGGCGGCCCCGTCGGCGCCGTCGACGAGCCGGGCGTGACGCTGAGGAACCCCGCGCCTGCCGTCCGGGTTGCCGTGAGGTTGTACGCGATGGCTGTGGCGCCGGCCGGGACAACGTTGGCCGCAGTCACTCCGCCCGCGGAATCGTGGCCGTCGGCAACCGACACGAGCACGCCGGTGCCATCGGTGATGCGGGCATTGGCAGGCCACCTACTGTCGAACGAACGGACGGGGTCGATCGCATGGAACGCGCCGGCGGTCTCGACGCCCGACAGCTTGCGCCATTGTCCCGGCGTGCCGGACGCGACGCAGTACCAGAGCGCGCTCGATGCGTCGACGGCGACCTGGCCACGAGCGCCGACCACGCCGACACGTGTCGGTGGGGACACACCGTTCGACGAGAACTCGATCCCCGCACTACTACCGCCGAGCTGTATCCCGACGGTGCCGGCCGCGCTGACGCCGTAGTAGCCGTAGCCGGCCACGCCGATGCCAACACCAGGGATCGTCGAGCCGGTGCCGCGCACCCCGGTGCCACCGACGCCGTCGACACCGACACCGCGCGTCGGGCTGCCGTCGCCCCGGATGCCGATTCCCTCCTGTGTCGGCGAAACGCTGTTGTCGACCCAGAACATCCGCGCCTCGCTGGTGAGCGGCAGGGCGGCGGCATTCGCTGCGGTCCCGTACTCGATGCGTGTGATGTTGGTCGCAAAGTGCCGTACACCTACCTTCATCAGCTCGTCTGTCGCGGCGCTCACCCGTGTCGTGTCGGCGCTCGACACCACACCGCCTACCACGATGGCAGCACCCGCCAGCTTCAACAGGTTCCGACGCGACCCGGCGGTGGGCTCGACCGTACGGACGTCGCCTCCAGGCAGCGGATCGGTCGATGCGCCGACGCCGTCGAGTCGAGCGACCATGGTCGCGATCGTGGTCTCCAGCGATGCGACCCTGTCGCGCAACACCATCACTTCGTCCGCGTCTCGCGGAATCATGGGATCGTCTCGAACGTCGCGGGACATGGACCGGCCTCCTTCGGCGTGTGCACGCCGTTGTGAACGATCGCCGGAGGCTAACGCGTCTCGTCAGCCTCGAATTTCACGAGAACCTGACTCGACCTGACGCCTGCTAGGCCTCGGCCAGCGTCACCACGTTGAGGGCGCCGCGCTGCACGGTGGCGGTCACCTCGCGGCGCACCCCGTTACGCCACACCGCGGCTGCCGGCGTGGCCTCCAAGTTGGCGAGCCACTGTGAGTTGCCGCGGACTGTGCTGACCGTAATGTTGTCGCCGGCACGGAACGCGACGACGGGAACCTGTCGCGACAGGCCGCTCTTGCGACCTGTTGTCTCGACGACGACGAGCCCCAGGCCCGCCGGTAGCGGCCCGGCGAGGCCCGACCGAACGGCGGGCAGCAGCACCGAATTGAGTGCACGGAAACCGGACTGGGTGACATCACAACGCATGCCCTCACCAACCGAATGAATCATCAACTTGTTCCCAGGTTCGGCCCAAGGGCCATATCGTGCAGGCATGAGCAGGCTCGACGACATCGGTGAACGCGACGGCTGGCGCTGCTGGCTGTGCGACGAACCGGTCGACCCGAAGATGTCGGTCAATGATGCTCGCGGCCCCAGCCTCGACAGCCGCATCACCAAGGCGAAGAGCAAGGGCATGGCACCGGGCAGCACCGACCGGTTGGCGCACCGTGGGTGCAACACCAAGAAGGGTGCCATCGCCGCCGTTGTCGCGTGGCCCGGCCATCTGTTCGTGGGCGACCCGGCACCGATCATCACCGCCGTCGACCGCCTACAGCGCAAGGGTGGTCGTGAGATCATGGCCCGATGTCCCACACGTGGCGACGCGCAGGACGCGGCCGAGTGGCTCAGCGGCCGCGTTGCGCGGCTGGCGCCCGACCTGGGTGCGACTGCCGATGTGGAAGCCGGCGGCGGTCAGTTCCTGCTGGTCCTGCGCGTCGGCGCGTAGCGCCCGCCGATCACCTGGCTGTAGGGCCATGCGGCGCGGGGCGGTCTTGCGAGAGCCACCGACTTGACCGAGGTGTGATCGACGGGCTGAGATCAGTATCCACCCGCGCGGCCGTCAGGTCCAGCCAAAGTTTTCATCAGGATCGATGAAGCTCCGGAATCCGTCGTGCCCACGCCTGGAAGTCCGCACGCAGCGAGGCTCGGACGTGTTCGTCGACGAAGGCGACATCGAGCGCGTGCAGATTGCACGCCCACAGCTCGGGCAGCGTCAGCCCCAACTCGGTGATGCACGACAGCCACTCCTCCGACAACGTGATGTCAGAGATCGTCGTGTCGTCGGTGTTGATGGTGATCGGCACGCCGCGGCGGAGGAGCGCGACCAGCGGATGCTCCGCAAAGGTTGCCACTGTGCCGGCCTGCACATTGCTGGTGGGGCACAAGTCGAGGGTGACCCCACGCGAGATCAGTTCGGCCACCAGCGCCGGGTCGTTGGCCGCGCACGCGCCGTGAGCGACGCGATCAGGGTGCAACTCCAGGGCCCGCCACACCAACGCGCCGGAATCGAGCAACTCGCCGGAGTGCACCGTCAGCCCCAGGCCACCAGCGCGCGCCACTTCGAACGCTTCGGCGTGGATCGTCGGGTCCGGATGTGCCGCTTCGAAGCCGGCCAGATCGAAGCCGCTGACGCCGACATTGTGATGTCGCACGGCTGCATGCGCGACCGAAACGCTGGCCACTGGGTCTGCCGACCGCAACGCCACCACCGTCAGCCGCACCACCACGCCCAGCCGATCGGCAGCCGTCGTGGCCGCCGCCGCAACGGTCGCAATGACGTCGTCCAACGAGAGACCGGCCTCCATGTGAGCGGCCGGCGCCCATTTCAGCTCCATGTAGCGCACGTTGTCGGCGGCCTTGTCCTCCACCAGGTCGGTGGTGATGCGGGTCAGTGCTTCGGGGTACTGCATCAGCCGCAACGGCAACGCGAACGACTTCAGCAGCTGGTCCTGCGAGCCGGGATGCGCCGGTGCCACCAGCGCATCGAACATCCCGTCCCACGTGCGCGGTGCATCGACACCGAACTGAGCGGCCAGGTCGAGAGCGGACTGCGGCCGCAGGCATCCATCGAGATGTAGGTGCAGCTCGGCCTTCGGCATCGCCTGCACCAGTCGCCGCACCGCGCTCGTCACACCGCTCATGGCCACAAACCCTACGAGCCCTTTTCGTTCCGGTCCCGTTCTTGTCGTCGCCTGACCACCGAGCTCCGTGGTCACGGCCGCGACAGGAAGGCGAAAAGTCACCGGTCACACGGCGAGTCGGATCGGGTGATTCGCTCGTACGGTGGAGCCGTGACGGAGACGCAGCACGTTCCCCTTTCGGTCCTCGATCTCACGGTGGTCAACGACGGCCAAACCAGTGGCGAAGCACTGCAGACGACTGCCGCGCTCGCGCAGGCCGCAGACCGGCTTGGCTTCACCCGCTTCTGGGTGGCCGAGCACCACAACATGCCCAGCGTTGCGTGCACCTCGCCGACCGTGCTGATGGCTCATCTGGCCGCGGTCACCGGGCGCATCCACGTGGGGTCCGGCGGCGTCATGTTGCCCAACCATGCGCCACTGGTGGTGGCCGAACAGTTCGCACTGCTGGAGAGCTTGCACCCCGGCCGCATCGATGTCGGCGTTGGCCGCGCACCTGGAACCGACCAGCGCACCGCCGCCGCGTTACGCCGCTCGACCGAGCTGTTGGGTGCCGACAACTTCCCGCGCGACTTCATCGACCTGATGGGATTGTTGGGCGATCCACGTACCGAGACCGGGCTGTGGGACCAGTTCAGGGCCACTCCTGCCGCAGCGACGTTTCCGGGCATCTTCCTGTTGGGCAGCAGCGACTACAGCGCCCGCTTCGCCGCCCAGCTGGGCCTGCCCTTCGGCTTCGCTCACCATTTCGACATGGGCGGCACGTTGCAGGCGGCTGAGCTGTACCAGTCGCTGTTCCAGCCGTCGCACGTGTTGGACGAGCCGTACCTCATCGTCACCGCCAACGTCCTGGCCGCCGACACGCGTGAAGACGCGGACTGGCACTCTGCGCCCGGCCGCCTCACCGCGCTCGGCCGCAGAACAGGCCGCTTCATCCGACTGCCATCGCCGCTGGATGCGTCCGTGCACCCCGACATGGCAGAGGCGAATCGCCTTCCGAGCAGCCGCATCGTGGGCGCGCCCGACACTGTGATTCCGGAGCTACAGAATCTGGTTGCCCGCACCGGTGCCAACGAGCTGATGGTGACGTCAGTGGCGTATGACCTCACCGCCCGCATTCGCAGCATCGAGCTGCTAGCGCAACACTGGCTCGCCCCACACGCCGCAGCTGACGCCACCACTGCGGCCTGAGCGACACCCGAACGGCAACCCGAACGACAACCTGAACGACAGCCTGAACGACAGCCCTACTTGCGGGCCGGATACCTGGGCCTATCCTCGATGACATGCCGATCTCGTTGCCGTATGTCGCCGACCCCGCCCGCTACGACACGATGGAGTACCGCCGGTGTGGGCGCAGTGGCCTCAAGCTTCCGGCAATTTCACTGGGATTGTGGCACAACTTTGGCGAGGATCGCGCCTGGGTCACGCAGCGCGACATCTGCCACCGCGCGTTCGATCTCGGTGTCACTCACTTCGACCTGGCCAACAACTACGGCCCGCCGTACGGTGCCGCCGAGGCCAACTTCGGGCGCATCATGGCCGGCGATCTGGGCCGGTACCGCGACGAGCTGGTGATCAGCACGAAGGCCGGCTACGACATGTGGCCTGGGCCGTACGGCAACTTCGGCTCGCGCAAGTACCTGGTCGCCTCGCTCGATCAGTCGCTCGTTCGTATGGGTCTCGACTACGTCGACATCTTCTACTCTCACCGCGTCGACCCGGACACGCCCGTCGAAGAAACTGTCGGCGCACTCGCCTCGATCGTGCAACAGGGCAAGGCGCTGTACGTCGGCATCTCGTCGTACTCATCGGCTCGCACCCGCGAGGCCGCACGTCTGCTGGCCGAGCTGAAGGTGCCGCTGCTCGTCCACCAGCCGTCGTACTCCATGCTCAACAGATGGACGGAGGACGATCATCTGCTGGACACGCTGGAGGATGTCGGGGCGGGCTGCATCGCCTTTTCGCCACTCGCGCAAGGGTTGCTGACCGACCGCTACCTGAACGGCATCCCTGCCGATTCGCGTGCGGCCACCGGCGGCGCGCTGAGCGCCGAGAGCATCACCGACGATCGCCTCACTCGAGTGCGCGCGCTCAACGAAGTTGCCGCCAGCCGCGGTCAGACACTCGCACAGCTGGCGCTGGCGTGGGCGCTGCGTGACCCGCGCATGACGTCACTGGTGATCGGTGCCAGCAGTGTTCGTCAGCTCGACGACAACGTCGCCGCGTTGGCCAACATGGCGCTGTCCGACAGCGAACTCGCGGAGATCGACCACTACGCCACGGAAGCCAATATCAATCTGTGGAAGGGCTCGACCGACCAGTGAGCCCGACCGGGCTCAGAGCTTGGTGAACTTGCGGGTGGACAGCGTGGCGAAGAGCACCAGGATGAGCACCGACCACGCCAGTGCACGAAAAACGAACCAGGCGGTGCTGTGGCCCAGCAGGGCCTGCGTGTCGCCACCCAATACCAACGCACGCACGGACCCGACCATCGCCGTCACCGGCTGGTTCTCGGCGAATGGCTGCAGCCAACCGGGCATCGATTCCACCGGCACGTAGGCACTGCTGACGAAGATCAGCGGGAACACCGAGAAGCCGATGCCCTGGGCGGCCTGCGCCGAACCGGCGACGAGACCGAGGAAGATCTGTAGCCAGCTGAAGGCCGCCGCGAAGATGATGCACAATGCCAGTGCCCCCAGCGCAGCCGCCACGCCACCGTGGATGCGGAAGCCGACGATGAAGCCAACGACAAGGGTGACGAACGTTCCCCAGGTGATGAGGGCGGTGTCAGCCAGCGAGCGGCCGAACAGGATGGCACCGCGCGGCACCGGCAGTGAACGCATTCGGTCGAACATGCCGGTCTCGGAATCCTCGGCAACGCCGACGGCGCCGCTGGAGAACAGACCACTGACCGACGCCAGCGCCGGAATCAGGAAGTCGACGTACGCAACCGACCCTGTTTGAATTGCGCCGCCGAAGACGAAGCGGAAGATCAGCAAGAACATGACCGACGTGACAGCGTTGACGATGAGCAGCTGCGGCGTGCGCACGAACTGACGTACCGTGCGGCCCGCGTACGTGCTCGCCGTGGCCCATGCGGTGGGCGGGTGGGCGGGTGGCGTGATGCTGGCGAGCATCCCTGCGTTGCGGCTCATTCGGGGGCTCCGGTTCCGGTGAGGGAGAGAAAGACTTCGTCGAGAGTCGGGCGGCGCAGACCAATGTCGTCCAGACCGATACCGCGCTCGGAGATGAGGCGCACCGCCGTGGCCAATGATTCGGTGCCATTGGTGACGGGTACAGCGACGCGACGCGCAGGCTCGTCGAGGTGTGGGGCTTCATAGCCCAGCGGGGCGAGAATTTCGGCGACGACACCGAGGTCGGTGCCGTGCTGCACGCGTACTTCGACCACATCGAGCCCGGCCTGCGACTTCAGCTCCGTCGGCGTGCCGGTGGCGATGACGCGCCCATGGTCGATGATCACGATGTGGTCGGCCAACTGGTCGGCCTCTTCCAAGTACTGGGTGGTCAGCAACACATCAGTGCCGCCGGCCACCAGTGACCGAATGGACTCCCACAGCTCGATGCGCGTGCGCGGGTCAAGACCGGTGGTGGGTTCGTCCAGCAGCAGAATTCGCGGAGAGCCGACCAGGCTGGCGCCGAGGTCGAGGCGACGACGCATGCCGCCGCTGTACCCCTTCACCGCACGATCCGCGTCGTCCTCCAAGTGGATCTCCGCCAGTACCGCCTCCGCCGCAGCCTTCGCGGCGGGCGCAGTGTGGCCGAAAAGGCGAGCGATCATCACAAGGTTCTCGCGGCCGGTGAGAGCCGGCTCGACAGCAGCGGTTTGGCCAGCGAGGCCGATGACCCGGCGCACTTGCTCGGGGTTCGCAATGGCGTCGATGCCCGCCACGCGTAACGTGCCCGAGTCTGGCTTCAGCAACGTCGCAACGGCCTTCACGAACGTGGTCTTCCCAGCGCCGTTGGGGCCGAGAATGGCAGTGACCTGCCCAGTGGGAGCGACGAGGTCGAGCCCGGCAAGTGCGTGCACCAGACCGTTCTTCCCTGACTTGGTCTTCTCGGACCCGTACCGTTTGGTGAGACCATGGGCCTCGATGGTGGGAGCGGCGTTCTGCGCCGCGCTGGAGCTCATTGGCCCAGTCTGCCGGGCAACCCGGCCAGGGCATGGCCACATTGCGCGATTCTCCGGCAGGAAGTCGCGCCAGTGGCGGCGGCTGGATCATTGGGCCATGATGGGGGACCACTCGGGGGAGGGCAGGACACACTCATGAAGCAGCTCACTGGGCTCGATGCAAGTTTTCTCTACATGGAGACGGCGACAACTTTTGGTCACGTCAGCGGTCTTGGAATCTACGAGCGCCCATCGCCCGACTTCGATCCGTATCAGGTCGTCTACGAAAAGTTCGGCGCACTGGTCGGCCAGGCCGAGCCGATGCGGCGCAAGTTGGTACCGGTTCCGTTCTCGCTCGACCATCCATGGTGGATCGACGACGCCGACTTCGACCTCGACTACCACGTGCGCCACATCGGCCTCGCCCCGCCCGGCGGCGCCGACCAGCTGACCGAGCAGGTGTCGCGCATCGTTGGCCGTCAGATGGACCGCACACGCCCACTGTGGGAGGTGTACGTCATGGAAGGTCTCGGCGACGGCCGCTGGGCCATGCTCACCAAGACGCACCACGCCACCATCGACGGCGCGGCCGGCGTGATTCTGCTGAACATGCTCACCGACACGGATCCCGACACGCCGACGCCGGAAGCTGTCGAGTGGAAGGGCGAACGGCCCCCCAGCCAAAGTGAGCTGCTGCAGCACACGTTGCACAACCTGGTCACCAATCCGGTGAAGGGTGTACGGCTGCAACTGCGGATGGTGCGCAATCTGGCCGAGACGCTGGGCGTCAACAGCGTCAGCCGCGCGGCGGGGTCCGCGCGAGACCTGATCAAGAACATGGTCGGCGCCGGCGACAATACCGTGCCCGAGAACGAGCGGCTCATCACACTGCCGCTGACACCGGCACCCGCCACGCCCTGGAACAAGCCGATCACCGCCCACAGACGTTTCGCGATGCGCGGCACCTCGTTGGAAAATCTGAAGGTACTCAAGAACGCCACGGGCGGCACGCTCAACGACGTCGTCATGGCCATCTGCGCCGGCGCGCTGCGCGAATACCTGATCAAGCACGACGCGCTGCCCGACAAGCCGCTGCGCGCGATGGTGCCGGTGAGCATTCGAACCGGCGACGAGACCGATGTGTGGACCAACCGGGTCTCCAGCATCATCGCCGACCTGCCCACCAACTGTGCCGACCCGCTGGAGCGCGTTGCCCGCTGCCGAGAGGCGATGGCGGCGGCGAAACGTCAGCTGGAACTGGTGCCCGCGGAGACCCTGATCGACGTCACGCAGACGTCGTCGCCGTTGGTCGCAGTGGCCGCACTGCGACTGATGTCGCGCATGTCCAACCGC
>JBBQMG010000159.1:0-8695 GCA_038328705.1 Acidimicrobiales bacterium
ACCTCCGATGCGGCCGTGATGTCGAAGCCGGTCTGGCGGGTGACCCCGTCGGCCTTGCCGCCGAGGCCGACGATGATGTTGCGCAGCGCCCGATCGTTGACGTCGAGCACGCGCCGCCAGGTGATGTTGTGCATGTCGAGATCGAGCTCGTTGCCCTGATGCAGGTGGTTGTCGACCATCGCCGACAGCAGGTTGTGCGCTGCGGTGACGGCATGGAAGTCACCGGTCAGGTGCAGGTTGAGCAACTCCATCGGGATGACCTGGCTGTAGCCGCCACCGGCCGCGCCGCCCTTGATGCCGAACGTCGGGCCCATGCTGGGCTGGCGCAGACTGATCACGGCCTTCTTGCCGATGTGCTGCATGGCCTGCCCGAGGCCCACCGTGGTGGTGGTCTTGCCTTCGCCCAGCGGAGTGGGCGTGATGGCGGTGACGACGACGTACTTGGCCTTCGGGCGGTCCTTCAGCTCGTCGAGTGCTTCCAGCTTGATCTTGGCAAGGTCGTCGCCATGCATCTCCAACAGGTGAGCACCGATGCCCATCTGAGCGGCAATGTCGGTGAGCGGGGCCAAGGTTGCGGCGCGGGCAATCTCGAGATCTGATGGGAATGGCACAGGTACCCCTTTGACGTGCTGCTGCAACTGCTGCGCAGGCAAACTACCGAGGCAACTCTACACCATGGATTCCGTCTCATGGAACGCGCCCACGATGCGGAACGACATCGACGGGCTGGCCCCCGAGCAGGTCGAATGGGATGTGACAGCGGATCGCACCCCCGTCGGGCGTAGGCGTCAGTTCGGGCTCAACCGTCGAACAGATGTCGCCGTCGAGACGGCGTGGACAGCGCGTATGGAATACGCACCCAGAGGGCTGGTTCACCGCGCTGGGAATCTCACCCGAGAGCTTGATCCGCTCACGGTGTTCGCCTTCTACCGACGGTGCTGCGGACAGCAACGCCTCGGTGTAGGGATGATGTGGGCCGTCGAAGACCCGCTCGGCCGGCCCGAGTTCCATGATGCGGCCCAGGTACATCACGGCGATGCGATCAGACAGGTAGCGCACCACACGCAGGTCGTGCGAGATAAAGAGATAGCTGGTGCTGCGGTCGCGCTGGAGGTCACCGAGAAGGTTGAGGATGGCGGCCTGTACCGACACGTCGAGTGCGGAGGTGGGTTCATCGCACACGACGATGCGCGGCTTGCCGGCGAAGGAACGGGCAATGGCAACGCGCTGCTTGAGCCCGCCGGACAACTGCGACGGACGCATGTCGAGGTGACGATCGGTCAGCCGCACTGCGGCGGTGATGGCATGCAGCTCCGGCTCGACCTCTGCTGTGGAGAGCCCCGCGAGACGCTTGAGGCTCCGTCCGATGATGCGGCGAACCGAGTGCCTGCGGTTCAGCGCCGAGTCGGGGTTCTGGAACACTATCTGAATACCGCGGACCTGATCGGGCGGCCGGCGGCGGGTCCCGCCGCTCAGAGGGGAGCCGTTGAACATGATGGAGTTGGTCTGATCCGGGTCATGCAGCCCGAGCACGGTGTGCGCCAGTGTGGTCTTGCCACTACCGGATTCGCCCACCAGCCCGAGTGTCTCACCCGGGTGCAGGACCAGCGACACATCACGAACAGCCTTGATGAGCTGCCCGCCCTGTTGGAAGGTCTTGCTGACGCCGTCGAGCACCAGCAGCGGGGGGCCGGATCGGTCGACAACGGTGGGGGTGCCCATCGGTAGCTCGGCCGCAACGAGCTCATTCACGCGGTCGACATGGTGGCAGCGGACCAATCGGCCGACGTGGCTCGACCACGATGGAACCTCCGTGCGGCACTTCTCAGTGGCCAATGGGCAACGGTCGACGAACACACACGTGGGCAGTTCGGCGCCGAGGAGCGGAAGGAAACCAGGAATCGTCTCCAACCGCTGCGCACTCTGACGGGATCCGTGACGGGGCAGGCAGCGCAGCAGGCCAACCGTGTACGGGTGCTGCGGTTGGTCGAAGACCTCTTGGGCCGAACCTTCCTCGACGAGTTGGCCGGCGTACAGCACACCGACCCGGTCGCACATCGAGCGAATCGCCCCGAGGTTGTGCGAGATAAACAGCACCGAGGTGCCGAACTCGTCGCGCAGGCCACGCACGAGATCTAGCACTTCGGCTTCTACTGTGGCATCGAGGCCGGTCGTGGGCTCGTCGAGGATGAGTAGTTGAGGGCTGCAGGCCAGCGCCATCGCGATGATGACGCGTTGTTGCATGCCGCCCGAGAGTTGGTGCGGATAGCGGCCCAGCACGGAGTCCGGGTCTGCGATCTGCACCGTCTGGAGCATCTCGCGAGCGCGAGCCAGTGACTCCGTCTTGTTTAGCCCGATCAGCCGAAACGCTTCGATCAGCTGCGGGCCTACCTTGATGGTGGGGTTCAGTGCCTGACCAGGATCTTGATACACGATGGACGCATTGTTCGCCCGCAACTCTCGCAGTTGATTCCTGTCGAGCGACATGACATCGCGGCCCGCCACGTGCACCTCACCGCTGAGAATGCGGGCGTTGCGGGGCAGATACCGAACAGCTGCGTAGGCGGCGGTGGACTTGCCGCAACCGCTCTCGCCGACGAGGCCGTAGGTCTCGCCGGGCTGCACTTCAAAGGACACGCCGCGAAGAACCTCGCGGGCCTGACCGCGCACGACGTATGCCAGGCGAAGGTCTCGGAACTCGAGTGCTGGAGTACTCATCGGTCGACCAATCCTTGGACAGCGTCGGCGACGAGGTTTATGGCAACCACCAGCGATGCCAGCGCCACCGCTGGGACAAGTGACGGCCACCAGACATTGCTGAGGAGGCTGGAACGCTCGTCATAGATGGTGCGTCCCCAGTCCGGCGAGCCCGGCTGAGTGCCGAAGCCGATGAATGCAAGACCTGCCATCGTGAACACCGCGTAGCCGAGCCGGACAGTGAACTCGACGATGATCGGACCGAAGACGTTGGGAAGAATCTCGACGAACATGATGTACCACGAACGCTCGCCGCGCAGCTCGGCGGCGCGGACGTAGTCCAGGTCTCGCTCGGAGATGACTGCGGCGCGGATCGTGCGGGCGATGACCGGACCGAACAAGAAGCCGATGAGCAGAATGATGGTGAGTCGCCCGCCACTGAGTGAGGTGAGCGCAAGGAGCGCGACCAGGATGACAGGCAGGCTCATCAGGGCTTCGATGACGCGGCTGACGAGGTCGTCGAGCTTGCCGCGGAAGTAGCCCATTGCCAGGCCTAGCACGACACCAATGGTGGTACCGAGGACGACCGCCGCAGGGGCGATGATCATGATCTCCCTGGCGCCGAAGATGGCGCGGCCGAAGACATCGCGACCGAAACGGTCGGTGCCCAGCCAGTGGCCGTCCCTGAAGAACGGGCGTATCCATTTACTGGCCGGGTCCTGCTGCGACGGGTCGTGAGATGTCAGTACGCCGGGTGCGATGGCCGCAAATGCCCAGAACAGCAGGAGCATCGAGCCGATGATGAAGGTCTTTGACCGAAACAGCTGCCGGCGCAACTCGTGGCGGACCGATTGAATCGTGGTGTCGGGCGTCGAACCGGACACACCGGCCGTGACGTCCGGGTCGTTGATGGAAGGTTCGTCGGTTGCAGGCGTTGTCATCGCTTGCCGCCGAGTCGTACTCGTGGGTTTAACCAGGCAATGAGCAGGTCAGCGAGCAACATCATCATCATGGCCAGAGCTCCGACGATGAACACGGCCGCCATCAGCATCGGTATGTCGCGTTCTCGGGCAGAATCGGCAATGAGGAGCCCGAGTCCGCGGTAGTTGAAGAGCGTTTCAGTGACCAGGAGACCGCCGAGCAGATAGCTCATCTGGCTGGCGATGACCGCAATCGTGGGCAGTAACGAGTTACGCAGCACGTGACGCAGCAACACGGTGCGGCGGGGGAGGCCTTTGAGTGTCGCCGTACGGGTGTAGTCCGACGCGAGCGCTTCGATGGCGCCAGCCCTGGCCATTCGAGACAGGTAGCCGAACAGCACGGCGGTAAGCGTGAGCGACGGGAGAATCAGCACTTTGATCTGGTTGGCCACCGAACCACGTGCCGAGCCGCCAGCGGGCAGCCAGCCCAGCTTGACGGCGAACACGAGAATCAGAAGAATGCCGACCACGAACTCGGGGGTGACCGCCAGTGTGAGACCGGAGATGGTGATGACCCGGTCCGTGGCTTTGCCTTGGCGGAGCGCGGCGAACGTGCCGCCGATGATGCCCAGCGGAACCACGATGACCAACGTCATCAAGGCCAGCTTGAGCGAGGAGAACAATGCGGCGGGGATGAAGTCCATCACCGGTGCCCGGAACTTGTAGGAGTCGCCGAAATCGCCGCGCAATGCGCCACCGATCCAGCGGAGATACCTCGAGAGGAGTGGTCCGTTGACACCCAGGTCGCTGTTGAGCTTCTCGACCGACGCCTGCTCGGCGAAGGGGCCGAGAATGGCACGGCCAACGCTCCCCGGCAGCACAGCCGAGACCGCGAACACCACCACACTGAGAATGAAGAGGGTGATCGCAGTCTGGCTGAGCCGCCGGAGAACGTAACGTGCCATGGCGTTCTGCGCCTCAGGCCTTGGAGGCCTTATCGGTGAAGAAGTGACCCATTGCGGTGGGTACCACGCCGGCAACCTTGGTCTTGGTGGCTGCGAGGTAGTTGATGTTGTACGGGATCAGCATCGGGACCTCGTCGGTCAAGATCGCCTGGATCTTCTCGGCGGCAGCCTTCTGGCTCTGCAGGTCCGATGATGCGGAGTAGACGTCGACAGCGGCGTCGTACTCGGCATTGGCGAATTCTGCTGCGTTCCACACACCCGCGCCGTCGTCGACGCTCTTGAACGACTTGAGCGGTGCGTTGAGGAACACGTCGGGCACGCCACGGTGGCCGTAGTCGGTGATGCCGATGTCAGAGCCGGCGACGCTGGGGTCGTAGGTACGTACCCAGTTGACGTCGTAGTAGTCGCCGCGGAGGTCGATCTTCAGGTTGATGCCTATTGCCTTGGCGGCGTTCTGCAGCAGCACGGCCAGGTCTGGTGCCTCGAAGTAGTTGATGCCGTAGAGAGTGGCGTCGAATCCGCCGCCGGCCTCGGTGACAAGTGCCTTGGCCTTGTTCACGTCGAACGTGGCCATCGGTCGATCACCCGACGACGGGAACACGTCGAAGAACGGGGTGTCGTTCGCGATGGACGCCTTGCCCTGGAACAGGCCGTCGATCATCGTTTGACGGTCGAGCGACATGGCCATCGCCTGGCGGACGCGCTTGTCGGCGAAGGGGCCTTCGGAGCAGCGCATATGGATCTGGCGGTGGTTGGCCGACTTCAACTCGTAGACGGTCACGTCGGGGTTGTCGAGCAGGGACTCGCCGCCGGCCACCTCGAACTTGACGAGGGCGTCGACCTCGCCGGACTGGAACGCCGCAACTTGAGCGGCGGGGTCGGTGTAGAAGATGTATTCCAGGCCCTCGAGCAGGAGCGGTGTGCCCCAGTACTTGGGGTTCGGCTTGTACTTGATGCCGGTAGTGGCGTCGTACGAGCCAATCGTCCATGGACCAGACGTGGCGATCTTGCCGGACATGACGTCGGCCGCGAAGTTGGTGGTGTCGGCGACGGACGCGGGCAGGATAATCGAGTTGTAGTTGTCGCTCGAGACGATGTACGGGAAGTTGCCCATCGGACCATTGAGGGTGAACAGCACCGTGCCGTCGTCGAGGGCAGTGACGCCGCCGGGCGAGAGCTTGCCGGTGGCGAACGCCGACAGCGAGTTGGACGTGTTGTCGGGGTTGAGGAGGCGCTCGATGCTGGCCACCACGTCGGCGGCCGTGACCTGTGCTCCGTCGCTGAAGGTGGCGGCGGGGTTGAGCGTGAAGGTCCACTCCGAGCCGTCAGCATTGGGCGTCCACTTGGTGGCGAGACTGCTGGCGAGCGTGAGGTCCTGCTGCGACACGGCGAGGAACTGGCCCACCTGGCTGAGCAGCGTGAGGCCGGCGCCGTCGTTGATGAGCACGGGGTCGAGCGTGGCCGAGGCCGCTGAAGGTGCGCCCCCTGCTGCCTTGATGATGCCGCCGGCCTTCGGAGCGGTGGTGTCGCCAGCGGCCGTGGTCTGCGCCGCGCCGCCGGTCCCGGCAGTGGTGTCGTTGGTGCTGGCCTTCTCATCGCCGCACGCAGCGAGCAGCGCGCCGATGGCCGGGACGGACAATCCGACAATGGTGCCGCGACGGATGAACGCGCGACGCGACAGACGCCCGGACACGTACTCATCTATGACGTGGTTGCCGATCGGCCCCTGGGTGCTGCGCACCGAATCGATGCGTTCGAAGTCCTTCTTGGTCATGGTTCCCCCTAGTAGTGGTGGCGTGAGTCTTGCAGACCCCGGGCCCCTCCGGTGCCCCCAGCGAGCGATTCCTGTGACAGACGTACAATCAATTCGCACGGCCGGAGGCGCGCAACGTAGCACGCGATCGCGGCGCGAACAATGAGTGAATCCAGCACGTACTCAGACGGACTTCGGAAGCCGGCTGCGAGTTCTGGAAGGACTAGGAACGCATCCTCGAACCACTGGGGTCGAGCACGGGTTCGTGCTGCAGGGTTGCCGGCCGGCGACGGCCGATGATCTCGATCTCGAACCCGGTGCCGTCGGTTGCCAGCTCCGCGGGGATGTAGCCGAGGGCCAGTGAGACACCGCTGTAGTGGGCGTAGCCGCCGCTGGTGATCCAGCCCACGACCTCGTCGTCGCCGTTGGGTCCGCGGTGCCACACCGGCTCGTCGCCGATGACATCGGCCGGGGCCTCAGGGTCGACGTCGACCTTGAACATCACCAGCTTGCGCTTCGGCCCACCGGCTTCGATCTCGGCTTCGACTGCCTCGCGGCCGATGAAGTCGTGATCGAACTTCAGTACGCGATCCATGCCCGCTTCGAGGGGCGTGTAGATCGGGCGATACTCCCGATACCAGGTGCCGAAGTTCTTCTCCAGGCGCATCGTGATCAGCGAGCGGAAGCCGAACAGCCGCATGTCGAACTCCTGCCCGGCCTCCCAGATCAGGTCGAACAGATAGCGCTGGTACTCGGGTTGCATCCAGATCTCGTAGCCGAGGTCGCCCGAATACGTCATCCGTGACAGCCACACCGGCGCCATACCGATGTCGACCTTGCGAAAGGCCATGAACGGAAAGTCCTTCGACGCCAGGGAGGTGTCGGTGAGCTTCTGCAGCACGTCGCGCGAGCGGGGGCCGGCGATCGTGAGACCGACCATCGAGAGTGCGAGTACCTCGAAGCGGATCTGCGAGTTCTCTGGCAGGTGCGCCAGGAACCAACGCGGGTGATGTACCTCGGCGGCCTGCGAGCCGAAGAGGAAGAACTCGTCGTCGCCGATGCGCGAGACGGAGAACTCACCTTCGATGCGGCCCTGCGGGTTCAACATGGCAGTGAGGTTGGTGCGCCCGACCTTGGGCAGCGAGTTGGTGAACAATCCCTGCAACCACTCGGCAGAACCGGGGCCGCTGACCTTGTACTTGGAGAAGTTCGATGCCTCACTGAAGCCGACCCGCTCGCGAACGGCCCGTGACTCTTCGGCCACGACGTCGAACGCGTTGGACCGATAGAACGTGACATCTTCCTTCGGCTCTGCGCCAGGCCTCTGGAACCACAGCGGGTGCTCGAGGCCGAAGCCTGCCCCCCACACTGCGTTGTGGTCGGTGAGACGGTCGTAGATGGGTGTCGTGTGCAGCGGGCGGGCAGCGGTGAGCTCTTCGTTCGGAAACGTGATGCGGAAGCGCCGGGAGTAGTTCTCGCGCACCTTCGCATTGGTGTACGCCAGCGTTGCGTAGTCGCCGTAGCGGGCGACGTCCATCCCCCAGATGTCAGCGCCGGGGTCGCCGTGCACCATCCAGTTGGCCAGTGAGAGCCCCACGCCACCGCCCTGCGAGAGGCCTGCCATGACGGCATTGGCCATCCACATGCCGCGCATGCCCTTGATCGGGCCGATCAGGGGGTTGCCGTCGGGGCTGAACGTGAAGGGGCCGTTGACGAACTTCTTGATGCCTGCCTTGCCGACGAGTGGGAAGTGCTCGAACGCCTTCTCCAACTCGGGAGCAATGCGGTCGAGGTCGTGAGGGAGCAGTTGGAAGACGAAGTCCCACGGCGTCTCCTTCGGTGCCCACGGACGGTTGTCCTGCTCGTACGTGCCCAGCAGGATGCTCTGGCCCTCCTGGCGGGCGTAGATCTCGCCGGCGAAGTCGATCATGTGGGGTAGTTCGCGACCGTGAGTGGCGTTGTACTCGATGACTTCCGGCATCGGCTCGGTCATCAGGTAGTGGTGCTCCATGGCCAGCACAGGAAGCTCGAGGCCGGCCATCCGGCCGACTTCGCGAGCCCATAGGCCGCCGGCGTTGACGACGTGCTCAGCATGGATGGTGTGGTCACGATCGGTGATCACGTCCCAGGTGCCGTCCAGGCGTTGCTGCAGGTCGGTGACCCAGGTGTCGGTGTAGACCTCGGCGCCGCGGTTCTTGGCGCAGATCGCGTACGCGTGGGTGACGCCGTAGGGGTCGACGCTGCCTTCGTCCTCGTCGTACAACGCGCCGACGAAGAACTTCTCCTCCAGCAGCGGGTTGAGCTCTTTGGCTTCCTTCATGGAGATGATCTCCATGTGCATGCCCAGGTAGCGCCCGCGA
>JBBQMG010000160.1:0-8576 GCA_038328705.1 Acidimicrobiales bacterium
CGATCCCGGTGGCGTACCGGTCTACAACAACATGGAGAGCTGAGCCGCTTCCCGAACGGTTGCGGCCATGCCTTTCATGCGAGCGGATGACGAGATTCGAACTCGCGACCCTCACCTTGGCAAGGTAGATGTCACCGTCCGTACAGTCCGTCTAATGCGCTGCAGTACTCCACAGTCCGGAGAACCGTCCGGGAAATCCGTCTGTTCCGTTCAGTTCGTATACTGCTCTACTATCACACGCGCGCTATGTGCTCGTCAGCTTGCCTTGCGGACGACCCCGTGGCCACTACGGACCATCTTGGCGATCGACCGGTTCTCGATCAGCCGCGTGCCGACCCCGACCGCCAGTTCCTGACCCACGGCGCCAGCGACTCGGTCCTAGGTCTCCCACGTCGGACGCGTGCCACCATTCTCCATACGCGCGATCGCAGACTGCGTAGTGCCCATCCGTCTGGCCAACTCGACCTGAGTCAAACCCGCGTCGACGCGGAGTTGATACACCAACTCGCGAAACGCTGTTATCCGAGCCTCATCCTCCACGACGTCACGAACCCGACCCGCGTCTGGTCGTGGCATCGATTGCCAGTTCGTTCGCTCACTCATCTTGATCTCCTGTCAGTCCGTGCTCGGTCATACATCGCTGCATTGCTCGCTTTGCCCTGTCCACCTCGCGTCGCTCATTCGGCCGTGTCTTGGCGAACACCGTCAAGAGCACGATCACCCGGCCGGGCGCTATCCAGTACGTGATCCGTGTTGGTCGACCCGAAAGAAAGAAGCGCAGTTCCCGCAGCTTTCTCTCAAGTTGCTTCGTATGCGGTTCATCCAACAACGGACCGAGATCCCCGAGCCGATCGACGTGAAATCCGACGCGGGCCTGATCGTCTTCGTCGAGTGCGAGAAACCAGTCGGCGACCTCCGACTCCAACTCGACTTCACCCCAAGACATAGCGTCCACGATATATCCGAAACGCGTGCGATGCAATCAAAATTGGGGTGAGCCCACGAGAATCTCGCCGACAAGTAGTCACACGGCACGTTCTCGATCTGCCTCACGGCTGAGGAGGCCGGCGATGTAGTCGGCGGCGTCACGATCGGCACCCGGAACGCAATGGCCGTAGACGTTCAGGGTGGTCGACGCGCGGGCGTGGCCAAGACGTTGTGCGACCGTCACCACGGCAACACCATGGGCGAGCATCTGAGTTGCCATGAAGTGCCGCAGGTCATGCAACCTGAACTCGCCGACACCAGCCCGGCGGCGATGCCCGATGAAGGTCTTGGTCACTCGGTTCGGCAACCACGGTGACTCACCATGCGCATCGCCGGTGAACACGAACGCTTCTCTCCTCGCCGCTACCCCACCACGATCTACCGCCCGGCGATAGTGATCGACAAGGCGCAGCAAGCTTTCGGCGTCGACGGCGACCCGGTATGTGCGATGGGTTTTCGTGGCGCGCAGCACTGGCCCGACAGGCCCGTCCACGTAGGCGCGACTGAACCCGATCGCGGAATGAGGAAAGTCGATGTCCGCCCACCGCAAGCCGAGCATCTGGCTGCGACGCGCACCCGTCGATGCCGCCAGCCACAGATACGTCGCGAAGTCCGGGTCCGACGCCTCAACCGACGCAACAAGTCGTTGCAACTGGTCAGGCGTCGGTGGGCGGATCTCCGCCGGCGCGACCCTCGGCGGTGAAGCATTCGCTGCCGGGTTCAACCAAATCCACTCCCAGCGCACCGCCTGAGTCAACGCCCGATGCAACACGACATGGATCCGATGCACCGTGCCCGGAGCCAACGGCGACCCATCACGCCCGCCGCCACGCAACAAATGCAGATACATGGCATCGATGTCGACCGTGGTCAACTTGTTGACCCGCACGTGGCCAAGCTGCGACTTCAGGTGATGCTCCACCACACTGCGCGTCTGCACCACCGTCGTCGATGACCACGCCGACGATGCCTGCCCCATCCACCGGTCGAGCAGGTCGGCCACTGTGCCTGACCGTCATCGGGCATACCCGGCGTCATCGACGAACTCCGCCAGCGTCGCCGATGCGAACCGGCGGCTGCCGTGCACCGTCTTCGTCGCCCACCGCTCCCTACCGCTAAAAGAGTCCACCCCCAGGTAGATCCGCAGTTCCCACGCGTCAGGCCCTCGTTGTCGCAATGATCCAGTCATCTACGGAAAACTACGGAAACCTAGCGAAGCCCATGGGCAAACCATGGGCGAGCCATGGGCACGGCATCACGAACGACAGCAGCCGAAAACGCAGGAGACCCTGCCAACGGCAGGGTCTCCTATCGAGCGGATGACGAGATTCGAACTCGCGACCCTCACCTTGGCAAGGTGATGCTCTACCAGCTGAGCCACATCCGCGTTGTGCGGGTAGCAATCTAGCGAGCCGACACCGCGGCTGACAACGCGATAGTCAGCCTTTACCGCTGCCCTGCAGGTCAGGGCGCAGATCCGCCGCGCTGATCGGCCGGGCGCAGGTCGACGCGCAGGACGAGAAAGCCATCCTCCATCGTGCCCACGGCGTCGCCGATGATCGCATAGTCCTGGAAGTCGGCCTTGGAGTTTTCGATGAATCGGGCGCGCTCTTCGCCGGCAACCGGCGGCAGCGGGCGGCGTTTCACCGAAGCTGCGCGATCGCGGAAACGGGAAAGCATCGCATCGATATCAAGACCTTGTGCCATGCACGCAACCGTACTGCCGAGCCGGCCAGACCCGCGCTATTCGCGCTTCATGCGCAGCAGCGGGTCGATGGGGCGCGGTACGTCGGCAGCTGACGTGTCATGCAACGCATCGTCGTCCTCGTCTCCGTCCACCTCATCGTGTTCGTCTCCGTCCACCTCATCGTGTTCGTCTCCGTCCACATCATCGTGTTCGTCTCCGTCCACATCATCGGAATCGTCGTCCACATCATCGTCCAGATCATCAGGAACATCCACCGCGACCGGGGGCTCCTCGATGGGAGGTACTGCGGCTTCGACCTCTGCTCCGACCTTCGTCTCGGCGACGACTTCGGGTTCAAACTCCGACAGATCATCGAACTCTCGCGGCGGGGCCAACGCGGCGGCTTCCAGGTCCACCGGATCCGACGTCGAGGTCGTCGGCGGGTCGATCGGCTCCGCACCCTCGGGCCGCGCAGCCTCGAGGCGACGACGACGCGCGGTGTAGTCGCCCTTCCACCACGACCGGCTGCCCATCACTTCCAGCGGACCCAGCGCCGGATGCTCGATCTCGCTACTGCGCCACCACCACACGGTGCCAGCGGCAATCAGCAGCCCGATCAGCACCAGGCCAGCGGCCGAAAGAAGAATGACGCGGGCGTTCTCTGGATCGTCAAACGTGGCGGCCAACAGCACGAAACCAACCGTTGCCCCGTTCACAGAACCCCCGCTACATCCACGATCACGGCGCACAGTGTCGCACGCGATCGCCACATTCCCCACGCATGCGCAATGCTGTCCCCCGTGGACTACGTATGGATCGCTCTCATCATCGTCGTCATGAGTGGAATGTGGTGGGTCGCTTACCGCATGGAGCCGCACTGGGTGTCGTGCGACGGCACCCGGTTCCTGTGTACAGCGCAGGAGCTCGAGAATTCCAGTGCAGTTGGCCATCCACGCGAAACGCGAGTGTTGATCTCCCACGACGGCGCTCTCTACGTGACACAGAAACGCATGATGCGACGTCACACAACGATGTGGACGTTGGTGGCGAAGGCGCCCGACGCGCCGCGCAGGATGCAGGTGTACGTGGCGAAACACCGCGAGGCAGGCAGCGTCATCGAGTCACATCTAGCGATTCGAATCCCCACCAAGAGCCGCTGCATTGCGATCCTCGACGGCCTGCTGGCGAACGCCGATGTCACGGCTTCGCGACGCTCTCCAGAAAACGCTGCAGCGGCGGACCAACCTGAGCAAGGTTGATCAGGAAGGCATCGTGGCCGTGCGGTGAATCGATCTCCAGGTATTCGGCCTCTGTGCCGCCGGAAACGAGCAGAGCGTGAATCTGCTGCTGCTGATATGCGGGATAGAGGATGTCGCTGGAAATACCCATCACCAGCGCGGGCGCCTTGATGCGCGCCATCGCCGCATTGAGGCCCGATCGACCGCGAGCCACGTCGTGCAGATCCATTGCCTTGCCGATGATCAGGTAGCTGTTGGTGTCAAAGCGATCGACCAGCTTGCCGCCGTGATACTCCAGGTAGCGCTCGACCTCGAACCGCTGCCACAGGTCGATGCCCTCACTGACGGTCGCGTTGTCAGCCAGCTCGCGGCCGAACCGATCGGTGAACACGTTGTCGCTGCGGAAGGTCACCTGCGCGACCATCCGCGCAATCGCCAAGCCCTCGGAAGGCCCGTCGCCGGCGATCGCGTCGTAGTAGTCGCCACCGCGCCACTTCGGGTCGAGGCGTATCGCCCGGCGACCAATTGCTCCCCACGCGATTTGCTGGGCGGTGGCCTGCGCACAGGTTGCAATAGGAACGATCGAGCCGACCCGGTGCGGAAAGGTGATTGCCCACTCCAACACCTGCATGCCGCCCATCGAGCCACCGACGATCGAGTGCCAGCGCGCGACACCAAGGTGATCCGACAATCGCGCCTGAGCGCGGACCATGTCGCGAATGGTGATCACCGGGAACCGGCTGCCGTACGGCAGGCCGTCCTCGGGGTGTGGCGAGGCCGGCCCCGTTGACCCCTGGCAACCGCCCAACACATTGCTACACACCACGAACCATCGGTCGGTGTCGATTGCCAGGCCAGGGCCGATCAGCCCTTCCCACCAACCCGGCGCTGGGTGGCCCACGTCGGCGGTCCCGGTGGCGTGACTGTCGCCCGTCCAGGCATGGCACAGAAGAATTGCGTTGCCGCCATCGGCATCGAGGTGGCCCCACGTCTCGTAGGCCAACTCGACTCCGTGCAGCGTGGTGCCGCCATCGAGGGCGAATGGACGATCCCGCGCGAACGAGAAGAGATTCCGGCCGCCGAAGGGCTGGCCTGGCATCCACGCACCCGTCGCAGGGTGTGGTGGTGAAGCCATCAGGTCGTCCCTCCTCGTCGCAGGTGCGCCGCAGCGCAGTTCGGTCAGTTGCGACACGAGCTACGGGCGGGAAGCTTCGTTGCCCGGTGGAGATCGGGCCACATCCCCGCCGAAGCGAGAAGGCACCGTGGGGCTTCCTCCCCGGTTGCCGGACCCCGCCGCGAACGGCAGAGTCACTCGTGATGCATGTCGATGAGCACGCTAGCAACGAACGTGCCGTAGGCAACGGCAATTGCGCGCGCGGCGTGTCAGTTCCGATACTGCGCTTCGGTGGCGATGTGGCCATCGAGATCCACCAACGAGGTGAACTCATCGAATGCGACCAGCCGGTCGAGGTGTCCCCGCAGCGATCCTTCCGAGCGCAGCAGCGCCAACGAATCCTGCACAGCCTTGACCATCGAGAACAGTGCCGACAAGGGCGACACGATGAGCGTGAAGCCCAGTGCGGCGAGCTCGCCCGACGTCAGAAGGGGCGTGCGCCCCGTCTCCACCATGTTGGCCACCAGCGTGATGTCCGGCAGCGCAGCGGCAATCTGCATCAGTTCGGCGACGGACTCCGGCGCTTCCACGAAGAGCGCATCGACTCCCGTGTCGCGCGCCATCTTGGCCCGCTCGATGGCCTCGTCCAGACCGATGGCGGCGCGGGCATCGGTGCGAGCAGTGATGTGCATGCCAGGTGCGTGGTCAACAGCGGCGCGCAGCTTGGCCAGCCAATCCGCGCGTTCGATGACGACCTTGCCAGCCATGTGCCCGCAGCGCTTCGGCCACACCTGGTCCTCCAGAAACATGCCGGAGGCGCCAGCCTGCTGCCACAGCTCGGCGGTGCGAATGGTGTTCAACGGATTGCCGTACCCGGTGTCCGCATCGACCACCACATCGAGCCCTGGGTTCGCGACGCACACTCGCCGCGCGACCTCGGCCATCTCAGTTTGTGTGAGGTAGCCGAAGTCGGGAAGACCGAGCAGTGTTCCGCTGACGCAGTAGCCGCTGAGGAACACCGTGTCGAACCCCGACTGCGCGCCGACACGAGCGGTCAGAGCGTCCCACACTCCAGGCATCAGCACGGCGCCTTCGCCGGTGGCCATGAGCCGTTGTCGGTCGAGTCGTTGTCGAAGGCTTGCACCGCTCATGCGAGTCACCGTAATGGCAGGGCAGCCGGCTCGCCGAGCCACGCGCTGACTGGTCCGACAGCCTGACTGATGATCACGCCAGCGCGCCTGATCGATCAGGAAGTAGACGAATCGCATCGGTCACGACAGGCTGGTGCACCATGAGCGTGAGTTACCTGACCCCAAAGGGACGTCCCGTCGCCGTCGGCGCAGCCGGCCGTGGCTCGATTGCTGTCGAGCCGATCGACGCCGGTGAGGTCATCGCCGCGTTCGGCGGTCGTTGCCTCACTCGCGATGAGTTCGACCTGCTGCCCATTGGTCAGCAGGTGCGCAGCATTCAGATCGAGGAGACGCTCTTTCTCGCGGGGCCGGTCGAGCCCGAGCCCGCCGACTTCATCAACCACTCGTGTGACCCCAACTGCGGCATGAGCGGCAGCACCATCCTGGTCGCTCTGCGTGACATCGAAGTGGGCGAAATGCTCAGCTACGACTACGCCACCAGTGATGGCTGCGACTACGACGAATTCGAGTGCGCGTGCGGTGCCGTCATGTGTCGCGGCAAAGTCACCGGCTACGACTGGATGCTGCCCGAGCTGCAACTGCGCTACCGCGGCTCCTTCAGCCCCTATCTGGCAGCCCGCATTGCGTCGCTGGCGACGATCGGCGCCGAGCGCCGTGCCTTCTCCTACTGAGGAGGCGGGCCCGCGCGTCCGACGCGCCGGGGGCGGGCTATGGTCCTCGTCATGCGATTACTCGTCGTGGGCGCTGGTGGCGTTGGTTCCTCAATCGTGTCGATTGCAGCGCGGCGGGAGGTTTTCGAGCACATCGTCGTTGCCGATGTCGACCTCGCGCGGGCGCAGCGGGCGGCTGCGCGTGTCGGCTCTCCGCACGTTGTGGGAACCCGCGTCGACGCATCAGATCGGCTGGATCTGATCGAACTCGCCGGCTCGGTGCGGGCCGATGTCATCGTCAACGCGTGCGACCCGCGGTTCAACCCGCCCATCTTCGATGCTGCATTCGCGTCCGGCTGCCACTACCTCGACATGGCCATGCACATGTCCACCCCACACCCCACCGACCCGTACAACGTGTGCGGCGTGAAGTTGGGTGACGCCCAGTTCGCCGTGGCCGACCAGTGGGAAGAGCGCGGTCTGCTTGCACTGGTGGCGATGGGGGTCGAGCCCGGATTCAGCGACGTGGTGGCCCGCTACGCCTCGGACCATTTGTTCAGTCGCATCGATGAGATCGGTGTTCGTGATGGCGCCGACCTGGTGATCGAGGGCTTCGACTTCGCGCCGACGTTCAGCATCTGGACCACTATCGAGGAGTGCCTCAACCCTCCGATCATCTACGAGCGCGACCGCGGCTGGTTCACCACCGCGCCGTTCAGTGAGCCCGAGACGTTCGTGTTCCCCGACGGCATCGGCGCACTGGGCTGCGTCAACGTGGAGCACGAGGAGGTCATCCTCATGCCGCGCTGGCTCGACGTCGGGCGAGTGACGTTCAAGTACGGCCTCGGCGACGAGTTCATCGACGTACTACGCACGCTGCACAAGCTGGGCTTGGACAGCACGCGGCCGGTGTCGGTGCGCGGCGTCGACGTGTCACCACGCGACGTCGTCTCGGCCACGCTGCCCAACCCTGCCGAGTTGGGCGACCGTATGCGCGGTCGCACCTGCGCCGGCTCGGTGGTCACGGGCCTCGGCGTCGACGGCACGCCACGCAGCACCTATCTCTACCAAGTCGTGGACAACGAGTGGACGATGCGCGAGTACGGCCACCAGGCGGTGGTGTGGCAGACGGCGGTGCACCCGGTAGTGGCGCTGGAGATGCTGGCCACCGGCGAATGGAAGGGCAAAGGGGTGAAGGGTCCGGAAGCCTTCACCGCCGACCCATTTCTGGCCCTGCTCGACGAGCACGGCGCTCCCTGGGCAATGCAGGAACTGTCGTAGAGGCTCCTCGCGTGACGCGACTCCGCAAGACGCAGGTCGAAGCGCTGCTGACCAATTACGACTCAGCGCCCATCGACACACTGACCACTGCGCTACGGATCGCGCTCGACGCTCCAACGCTCGATTGGGCCGCGCTGGTCGTCAGTGCCGACTTGCCGCACGATCTCAGCGAGGGACTACGCAGGGGTGACCCGGCCGCTCTCGACCAGCTGGCTGCCGAACTCAACGAGCTCCGCGAGGTGGCACGGGTCAAGAAGTAGCGACCACCGGTTGCGCAAGGACCACTCGTTGATCGAACCCGACCTCAGTGGGAAGGAACCCGTTGCGATCAGGCCACAGCAACTGCACCGCCGCGAAGGGCGCTCCGCGCCGCCACGCCACTGCCGTACCCAGCAGTTCTCGAACCACGTCATCGGCGATTGGCGCGAACACGCAACGCAGTTCGCCGTCGAAGAACCCGAGCAGCTC
>JBBQMG010000161.1:0-8408 GCA_038328705.1 Acidimicrobiales bacterium
GCGATGATTGCTCTTGTGCGATCATCACTTGTATGCGATGATCAAGGGGTGTCCGATCTGGAGCTCCACGATGAGGTGGTGGTCTGGATGCGTTCGCTCGATGATGCCGAGTGGGACCGGACGGTCGTGGTGATCGACCGGCTAGCTGCGCTCGGTTCGACAGCGCGGATGCCGTTGTCGAGAAGCCTCGGCGACGCCCTGTTCGAGCTCCGGTTCTCGCTGGGACCGACCGCTCGGCGGATCACGTACAGGTTCACGAAGAATGGACGGATCGTGTTGCTCACCACTTTTCGTAAGCAACGTAACAACGAACGCAACGAGGTCACCCGAGCACGCCAATCAGCTGCGGTCTGCGCCCGCGAGAATCCATAGAAAGAGAGAAGAGCATGGCCAACTACTCCCGCTGGGACGACATCAAGAACAACCGACGGATGCCCGACGCCGAGACGCGCGTCGGTGTCGAGCAAGACCTCGCGCTCGGCCAGCTGATTTACGACCTGCGCACCGAAGCCAGGCTCAGCCAACGTGAGCTGGCCGTGAAGATGGGCACCACACAGTCGGTGATCTCCCGACTCGAGGAAGGCGGCGGCGCCCGCAACCGGCTCGACACGCTGGCGCGTGTCGCCACGGCACTCGATCGACACCTGGTCGTTTCCTTTCCAGAAACAGTTCCTTCCAACCTGATCGACGCCGTCCAAGTCGCCTGACCCACCAGGCGACGGGTCCACGGATGACCAAACCGGGTTCGCAGAATATGTACCATCCATGTACCAACACAACGCTAAACAGCGGTAACCAAAGGGGAACAGGGGTCAACACGAAATGTGTCCTGAGCAGGTGAAAAGCCTCCTACCAGGTACGCAGCAATCGTTCGGATGTGGTCTCATAACCCGAAGGTCACAGGGTCAAATCCTGTCCCCGCCACCAACTGGAAGGCCCTGAAACACTGCGTTTCCGGGTCTTTCGTGTTGTCGGGTTCAAAGGGTTGCGAGACGAAATTCCACCCTTCTTCCACTGTCGGCCTCGTCTCGGGAAGCGCCACTTGGCACACCGCTCCCGAGGACTCACCGATCACGATCCCACCCTGCCAACAAGTCGACCAGCAGTCACCAGCCACTTACATCGTGCCCAACCTCGCACCCGGCAACTACCAGCTCTGCCTGACCAGAGAGTCCGAAGCATGCGCCCCATTCGAGATCATCACTTGACCCGATCACCCGCTCGTGATAGTCGGCGGTGAGCATGACACGACCGAGCGGGTACGCAACGCTGTCGTCACTGCCGACGTGCTGACCGTTGCCGGTCCTCGCTGGCTCTGCCGCTCGAGGGGGTCGAAGTGAAGAACCGTGACGTGACGTCACCCCGTGTAACCGTTCCGGTCTCACCGACGCTTCCGAGTTGGCCTGTCGAACGCACACGGCCACGACACGCTGTTGGCGTCCGCAAGTCACCAGGCGGAGTCCGCTGTCGGGTTGAGGTAGGTCGGACGAGTGGGTGCCGGCCGGGTACGATGCCGGGATGTCGTTGACGTTGCCGGAGGTGGAGAAGTACCGGGGCCAATGGGTCGCGGTCGACCAGCGTCGCGATGTGGTTGTCGAGTCGGCCGACAGTCACGAGGCCCTGTTGGCGGCGTTGGAGCAGCAGCCTGGTCGTGAGGTCGTGATCCATCGGGTGCCGACACGCGACGAGCCGATCTTCGTCGGTCTTGACTGACGAGTCGCCGCGGTCGGTGCGGTGGAGCTACGGGCATCAGGATCTTGGTGAGTCGCCGCTGCCCGACGGTTCGCGTGTGCTGCGGCCGTGTGTGTTGATCGCTGCGCCGGGATCTGCGAACCGGTATCTCGGGGTGGTGGATTCGGGATCACCGTTAACCGTGGCAGACCCGGTGTTCTTGCGTGCCTGTGGTGTTGATCCCGACACTGCGACACCGGTGATGCGTGTGCCCTTGCACCTGGGCGGGCGGTCGGGAGATGTCTCGCTGTTCCGGGTCCCGATCGTTCTGGTGCCACCCTCGGCGGAGGAGTCGCCGGTGGGTTGGACGGCGTTGATCGGTGCCCGCGACGGCGGGTGGCGGCTGCCGTTCGGGGTGTTGCTCGGCCAACGCGGCTGGTTCGACAGGTTCACCACGACCATCGACGCGACGCACACCACGGTGACGGTCACGCCGCCTCGCTGACCGATGACCACGACACGAACGTCAGCGGTCCGGGTCGAGCGGGTTCGCAACACGGTCGACTGCGCCTTGCACGTCAACGGTGCCGTATCGAGCGGGTTGGCCCAGCCCGTTAGCTTGCGTCGCAAGCGTCGACGTTCAGTACGATCCCCAATAATCGAGCGACCTGGTCGCTTCCCGGCTCCACGCAGCCGTCACTGTCAGTGGTGACAACTCGGAGGCATCCCATGTACCAGCCATGTACCAGCACGACGGTAAACCACGGGGAACGGCGGGGACTGCACGCCTGCTCGAAACCGGTCCTGACCTGGCAGAACACCCGTCTACCAGGACCTCCTGAGTCCGCGACCATATCGCTCATAACCCGAAGGTCGCAGGTTCAAATCCTGCCCCCGCCACTAAGAAAGCCCTGGTAGATCGCAAGATCTGCCAGGGCTTGTTCGTATCTGTCGTTCGCTGTGCAACCCGATTGCAACCGACGTAACGGCCAACGGTGTGCAGTTCCGGTTCATGCCGGACACCGTGGCGTCGGTAGCTATGTGACAGTTCAGGGACGCGACTCCGGTAGCTGGGCGACGGTGACTTCGGCGAGCGGCTCACGACTGGCCCCCGGACTGTGGACCTCACTCGCGTGGGATGAGCGGCATCGGATGGCCCGGGTCGCCCAGCATGAAGGGCGCGCTTGCGCGCAAATCAGGGGCGTCGCGCGTCCGGTGTATTCGCCGAGATGGACGCGCGGGTGGGCGTCGGTCGGAGCGCCCGCAGCTTCCGGAGCACTCAGTTCGTGGCGCCGCTGCATTCCGTATGATTGAGTGGGCGTCGGAAGGAGATGGTCGGTGACACGAATGGTGCGAGCTCTCCCTCCCTGCCCTTGCTGCCTTCGGGGCGTCGTGGTACCCGTCGTGTTCGGTCTTCCGGACCAAACTTTGCTGGAGGCCGCCGAGCGCGACGAGGTGATTCTGGGCGGTTGCCTGCCATCGTTGGTGGACCGCGTCATCGGTTGCGTCGACTGCAAATCAACCGGAGTTCTGCGCGGCGGTCGATTCATTCCCATTCGCGAGGCTGAACGGATCGCAAGCGGTGAAGACGTCGGAACTGACATTGTGTTCCGACGGTCCGACCTTCTCCGTCTCAATGAGGCTCCAAGTCTCAAGTACCTGGAGGAGATGTGCGAGGACCACTGTCTCGACGGCCCACTCACCATCACTCCGAACCCGGCACGATTCGGGCCAGGTGTCGGCCTCTCATACGCATCCGGGTGGTATGACCAGTACCAGTACGAGCACGATCTCTTCTATCCGTTCACCAACTCGTACTTCTGGAGCGTGATCGGCGACCTTGGCGACCTCGCCCGGTTCGACATGGAAGTAACCGGCCTAGCTGAAACCATCGAAGCCGTCGAAGGATTCAAGGCGAGGGTCGACGCGCAACCAATGTCGCTGCCCGGCACACGGTGGACGGCCCTGAGTCTACCTATCCACGACCTCCCGACCTACTCATACAAGCGTCCTATGGCGGGCGTCTTCACCGTTCGCGACTGGCGTACGAAACGTTTCGACAGGACATGCCCCGGGTTCAGCGCTGAAGTCGTTGTAGTCCACGACGACGGAATGGAAGAAGTCGCTGGCGACCGCGTGAAGCTCGCAAAGTTGCGGGGCGTGCGGCCGCGGCCGCGCAGACAGTCGACTGTTCATTGCTGACCTGATCAGAAGCTGAACTGGCACGCCCTGCCCGAAACGAATCGTGCCGGACGACGTTCATGTTGCAGGACCGCTGTTGCAACAACCCGCCCGTCGCGCGCACCGAGCCTCTCAGCACACATGAGTTCTACTGTCGAGCCATCGCGTCTGCGATCATTCGCAATGGCCAAGCACGAGATCCGAATGAGCATGCCCGCACAAGAAGTTGTGAACGCCGACGTGAGCATCAGAGTTAAGTCTGACGATGCATCGCTCGGTCGAATCGAGATCTCCAAAGGCTCGATCGACTGGTGGCCAGCCAACAACTCGAAGACGCATTATCGGATGAGCTGGGAAGCATTCCAGCGTGTCATGGAGCAGCACGGACGCGAGGTCAAGAAGAAGTAGCCCGCCTGATCCGAAGCGAAGTGGAGGTGCGGCGGTTACATCCGGCCAACGGTGGCATCGCGGATGATCCCGCTCAGGCCGCGTTCCAGTCACCCCATCGCAACCCGGCGATCTCGCCGCGACGCATCCCTGTGGTCGCGGTGAGATGCAGCGCCGGGTACAGGCGATGTCCGGAAGCTGTATCGAGGAACGTGGTGAGCTCTGTCGCGGTCCACGTTTCTGGTCGGCGGCGCAGACTGGCGTTCGGTCGCCGGCGGTCGCGCCGACCGAACCTGGGGAACCCGATTACGGAAATGGGCGAAACCCGACGTGCTCGTGCTCGACGATTTCCCGATGCGAGAACTCACCACCAGCCACGCCGACGACATCTACGAACTCGTCACCGAACGAGCCGGCCGATCGCTCATCCTGACCTCGAACCGACGACCCGAAGACTGGTATCCGCTCTTCCCCAACTCCGTCGTCGCCGAGAGCATTCTCGACCGGCTCATCAACACCGCGCACACCATCCACCTCGACGGACGCAGCTACCGATCCACCCGCCGACCACCACAAGAACCCACCCACCTATAGCGCCACCACGACCCGACCGACCAGAAAGACACCGGAACCAACTGCGGGATAACTTGAACAACGCCCCGGTGGATTACGCGAACGTCGACAGCTGGGCCGCCTGGGTTCTTCCTGTACACACCAGACCTCCGCCACCACTACGAGCAGATGCGGGCAGCCGGCGTCGAGTTCCTGGAGTTACCTCGCGCAGGGCCATACGGCATGGGTGCTTGTGGCAAGGTCGCTACCGCAACAACTTGCGTCGGGTCTTGGCTGCCGACGGAGCAGCCGTCAGGTTCGAGCCTCCGGGCCCACCTTGTCAGCTCGGCTGAGATAGTTGGGATGGTTCGACGTTGCGGGCCGAGCGCGCTGGGAGGGCAGCGACTCCGTTCGCGACGCAGATCGCAGCGATGCCGACCACGGCGATGGTCCACGGCACGGTGGGAGCGGGGACGACGTATAGCCGGTCTGCGAATTCGGTCCAGAGCTGACGACCACCGATGATGCCGACCGGTACGCCGATAATCAGCCCGGTGAGCGAGGTGGAGGTCGCGTGCCACGCGACCGTGGCAGCGAGCTGTCGTCGGTTGAAGCCCAATGCGAACAGCACTGCGAGGTCACGGCTGCGGCGTCGCTCGGATGCGCCCAGCGCGAGCGCAAGCGAGATGGTTGCGCCGGCGGCGAGTGTCCCGGCAACGAGGAGAGGTGCGTTGCCGACGGAGTCCGAGTTGACGATCTCGGCCGGACGTCGGGAGCTGAATACGTCCAAGCCTGCCACTCCGCCGAGCGGGCCCGTGGTTTCGGTGAGATGAGCGAGTTCGATGGCGGCGTTGGTGCCCGGCATATAGCGCACGAAGATCACGTGCGGTCCGAGGTTCGCGCCAGGGTTGCCGAGGATGTCGATGTCGTGCCCGGGTATGAGGTCGGGGACCACGATGGCGCCGTTTCCGAGCGAGGTGTGCTCGGTGTGCACCCGGCCGATGGCAGGGAAGATCGCCGTGCCCACCACCGTCAAACGATGTGTGGCTCCATTCTCATCTGCGACCGCGACCTCGTCACCGATGTGCTTGTGGAGGAGGGCCGAGGTTGCGGCTCCGAGGACGATCTCGTCGGAGGTCTGGATCATGCGGCCGTTGACAATGGTTGGAACAACGGTGCTGCCGATTGCCATACCGAGCGCCGAGACATCCTGGCCGTCGATCACAACCGTCCCGAAATACGCTCCCGACCAGGCCCGGACGTGGGGATCCGCGGACAGGATCGAGGTCGCCGACGCGACGTCGAAGTTGTCGTAGCCGAGCCCGTTCAGCAATGTCGCGTCCCAGTTCCATCCAAATGATTGCGGTGTGCGAACCAGCGACGTGAGGCTCGCTCCGAACGTGAGCGCACCAACCACCGCGGCGATGCCCAGCGCAGCGCCCGCGATCACCGACCGACTATGGATTGCGCTGTTGCTGGACTGTTGCTGGAACGCAGACTCGATGCCGATGACGGCAGTGGGAGACAGCCCTGCGGCTGCCGCTGCGGCGGCGATGCGTGATCTGCGCACCAGACGAGGACCGCGCCGCGCCTGGCGTTCGGCGCTCTCCGACCACACAATGAACGCCAGCGCAGCAGCAAAGCCGGCGAACAGTGCGATCGCGCCGACGCCTACGGCGGCGACGTCGAGGTGGAAGGCATGGTCTGCTTCGAGCCGGCGAACAGGGCCGATCGGCATCAGCGGCGATGCGACGACGGCCAGGATCACCGCGAGCAGCGTCCCTGCGAGCGCCACGACCCCCAACGTGATCAGCGACACCAAGGCCATCGATCGCGTCGATGCGCCGAACGCACGCAGGGTCGCCTGTTCTTCGCGCTCGACGCGATGGAGACGGGCGAGTGCTTGCGTTCCGAGGACGAGGCCGCCGATCCCGATCACGCCTCCGAAAAGTGTCAACGTGATCGAGAAGGGGCGTAGCGCTTGGCGAGCGCGCAGCGCATCGTCGCCAGCGGCTTGGAACTCGATGCTGCCGGGTGGAACGGTGGCCGAAATTGCCGCTCGTACTGCGTCGACTCCAGCTGCGCCACCTGCCAGGACGAGGCCTTGCGCTCCGTAGGTGGCAAGGTTCGCGATCGGCACGCTGAACGCGGGAGTGACGAGCAGTCGCTCGGTCTGGTCGCCGTCATCGTGGATGACCTCGCTGGGAAACAACCCGATACCCACGATCGTGACACCCTGCATGTGTGCAGGTGGCGGCGGTGCTGCGAAGAACGTGGGCGCCAGCCGCTGCTCCAATGAGTAGACACCAAGGTCCAAGTACTGACCGAGACGATAGCCGTACCGCTGGGCTGCGCGCTCGTTGACCACCACCTCATCGATACGCGTCGGATCGGCCAGCCGGCCACTCGTCGCGGTGAACCGGTCCTGGTCGAAGTAGCGGCCGTCGAAGGTACCCACGCCCTCGAAGTTCTGCGCAAAGTCGGGCCGGCCGTCGACGAGTACGGCGAGGTTGAACCCGACATAGGTCCGTGACTGCTCGACTCCGGGCAGCGCTGCAATCGTGGCGTTCGTCGCGACGTCGAAGGCCCCGTTCGTGGTCACTGACATCGTCGACGAGTGCACCACTCGGAGGTAGTCGTCGAACGAACGCTGCGTGGACCGACCTCCGGCGATCGAGAACAGCGCGACTCCGCCGAGGATCCCGATCAGCAGGCCTACGCCGAGCGAGCTGCGCCAGCGTCGGCGCAATCGCAGGACGGACAAGAACCCGATCGCACCCATGTCTCAGCCGACGACCCAGGTGCACAATTGCCGTCCCACCTGCCAACCGTATAACAGTTGCGAGAAGCCCGACAGAGTGCTGGCCGCACCAGAAAGGCGTGGTAGCAACACGTCGCTGGACACCACGAACACACTCATCGAGATCTGCTCTCAACCGCCCAAGATCTCGTGACCTTCGGCGCCCATGACGCGCGGCACAGAACGAAGCATTCCTTTCGGCCAACGAGGAGCCAAACGGCGCTCATGGCACTTCGTATCACTCACTTCGGATGACGCTTCGTTCGATGGCAGTGTGTGGGTTGTCTTCGCCGACGTGCGAACCGTTGGCGTTCGAGGCGAGGAAGCCGCCGAACATCTCAGGGAGGCCATGCGTGACCGATGACCCGCCACGCACTCGGGCCGCAAGAGCTGAGGATCGGCGAGCTTCTTGGTCGCGTGGGCGATCAGCCGATTCCGAATGGTAGCGCTCGTTTGCGGAGTACCACACGGCGCAGTTTAGGATTAGACAGCGGCGTATCTTGGTATCTGGTGGGTGAAACATGGTAACGTGCGCCAATGGCTGCGCAATTCAACACCATCGCAGCGCGACGAATCATGGACGTTCTCGACGCCCGAACACTGGACGAGCCGATCATCGCGTTGCACGGACCAAGGTCGGTGGGGAAGTCGACGTTGTTGCGGATGTTCGCGGATCCACGGAACGTCGACGTCATCGATCTCGATGATCCGAGCGTGCGAGATGCGGTTGTCGCGAATCCGGCGCAGGCTGTGGGCGGACCGACACCCATCTGCCTGGATGAGTACCAGAAGGCCCCAGACGTTCTCGACGCCTTGA
>JBBQMG010000162.1:0-8387 GCA_038328705.1 Acidimicrobiales bacterium
ATCGGCGAATCCAGCAACGGGTCGTACGCCGGCAAGATGCAGCCGCCTGGCAGACCGAAGATGGTCTCGACGTTCTCCATCTCCAGTGATCTGATGAGGGCTTGCGCCCCGGTGATCTTCATGACTCTCCTCGATACTTGCTGAACGAACGGTGGCTGAACGGAACTTCGGCTGAAAAACGAAACAGCCTCCCCGAATGGGAGGCTTTGGACGCACGCGACTATGTGGGCGTGCGTCTACACGATGAGTACTACGTCGCTGAAGGCAACAATGAGGGTGGTGTTGGCACGCATCGCCGACAGTGTGGCACTTCCATCACCAACTTCGCAACCTCAACTGGCAATTGGCGCGTGGCAGAGAGCCGCCAGTTGCGTGCGCGAGCGAACGTCCAGCTTCCGGTAGATCTGCTGCAGGTGTGCATCCACGGTCTTCATGCTGATGTACAGCTCGCCGGCGACCTCCTTGTTGGACAGCCCACGGGCAACGGCGAACGCAACCGTTCGCTCCCGTCCGGACAACTGGGCCAGCGGATCGGCTGGCTGCACAGAGGCCACATCGGCGTCCACTGCCGTCAGCACGGCACGTGCCCGCGCAGCCCATGGACGCGCACCCATCGAGTCGAAGGCTTCCACGGCGGCCTGGGCCGCCGCTCGCTGCTGCGCAGAGTTCGCGGGCAGCGCTCGCGACCAAGCAAGCTGGGTGCGGGCAAGTTCCCAGGGTGAGTCGACCAGCAGCTGCAGCGCCCGTTCGAACTGGTCGGGCTCACCGAGCACGCCCCGAGCGCGGGCGGCAACACCGCGCGCCCAGGGCAGATCGAAGGGGCCGGCCTCCAACTCGGAAATCACCGAGCGTGCATCAGCAGTGCGCCCGGCAAGTGCGAAGCCTTCAGCGATGTCGCCGCGCGCGTGGGTGTAGCCGGGATGGCGGTACCCGTGACTGGTCATCAGTTGCCACGCCTCGCTGAACTGGTCGGCGGCGGCTTCGAAGCGGCCCGCACCCAGCTGAATCATCCCCAGCCTGCTGTGGCCGTCGATGAGAAAGGCGGTGAGCCCGAGGCGCCGACCGGTTTCCAGGCAACGTGTTGCCCACTCGGTTGCCACATCGGCGCCAACCATCGCCGCCGCGATTGCACCGGTGCCCAACGCGCTGCCGTCGTCAGGAACTCGCTCGAGTGTGGTGAGCGCCAGCCCGTACGCCGTCAGGCAGTCACCCATGAACGACCGGCTGACAATTGAACGCGCCGTGGTGGGCCCGATGTCGGCCTCGTAGGGCACGGATCGCAGATCGTGCAACTGGCGCTGCGTCCAGATGTTGGCCTCGGCCCACCGGCCTTCGATGAGGAGCAGCTCGCCTTGCACGTCGGCGGTGGAGTCGAGAAAGCCGTGAGCCAGGAAAGTCAAGGAAGTGGCTCGGTCGTCGAAACGCTTGCGTGCATCGACGGCTGCGACGTCGCCTGCGTAGCACTGCGCAGTCAGCAGGTCGCCCTCGACATTGAGACCGGGCGGCATCTCGGAGATGGCTGCCAGCGCGGCGTGAACGTCGCAGGCGACGTACAGCGCGAGGAGCGATCCCCACGCCTTGGACAGATCTTCATGGTCCACTTCGCTGCCGGCTGCGGCCCGCAGTTCTTGGTGCAGCTTGGCGGCGCATTCACGAGCTGGGGAACCCGACCACATCTCCGACCAGGCCATCGAGCGCATGGCCTGCAGGCGGTTCTGCGCGTCAGGCGCCGTCTCGATGGCACGTCGAAAGTACGGCAGGCTTGCCGGGTAGCGCCCTGCGAAGCTGTGAATCTGAGCACAACGGCGAAAGAGTCGGGAGCGCTGGGCGGGGTTGGCGGCACGCTCCGCTGCGGCAGCGAAAAGTGCGAACGCGTCGTCACCGCGTCCGTTGGCAGCGAGCTCCTCCGCTGCATCCTCCGCCGCGGTCACGACTTGCTCGGTGGCATCCCCAGACCCGCGCAGACGGTGGAGAAGTGCCAGGTCTGGGTCAGCAGCTTCGTATGCCAGCGCCAATGCATCGTGGATCGGCTCAGCCTGCGCAACGGCGGGCGTCGCGACTTCGCGCAGGAGCGGATGCCGAAACTCGCCATCATCGCGAAGCACCCCTGAGCCCACCGCCAGCAGGAGATCTGCTTCGGATGCGCCTGCGGCCTCCAGCGCGGCTCGGCGCACGTCCGCTGGCGCCGAGCCGGCTATCGACACGATTGCCAGCGCGCGCTGCGTTGCCGATGGCAGCGACGCGAGCTCGGTCTCGAAGCCGCGACGCAGACGATCCGGAATGTGACCGCGTTCGATGCCATCGGTGATGTCGAGGTACTGAAGGGCGAGCGGATTGCCCTGGCTCCACTCGCGGAGTCGTGGTGAGAACTGACGCCCGTGCGCCTCGGCAAGGGCCCGACTGGCGGTGTCGTCGAGACCGACCAGATGCAGCTGCGGAACATCTTGGAGCTGTGTCGAGCCCTGCAGCTCATGTGACCGAACCCCAAGGGCGACGACCAGCCGTTCACTGTTGATCCGACGCGCAAGAAACGTCAGCGCGTCGAGGCTGGCCATGTCGAACCAGTGCGCGTCGTCGAGGGCCAACAGCAGCGGAGCGACGGTGGTGGCCGCGCTGCATAGTTCCAACACCGCAAGGGGAATGAGTGACTCGTTGGTTGCGGCAGCAGACATCCGCAGGGCCGAGTCCAGGGCTTCCGCGAGGTGATCGTCCAGTTCGGGGAGGTGGTGAAGGATCGGCTTCAGCAACTGACGGAGAACCAGGTAACTCGACCCGGTGTCAGCCTCGTGGCCGCGAACGCGAAGCACGGTGAAGCCATCAGCGTTCCGGCACATCCACTCCAGGAGCGTTGACTTGCCGATACCGGCTTCACCGTGGAGCACGACGGACGTCGCACTTCCAGCTCGAGCGGTGTTCAACACCTCGAGGAGTTGACGCTGCTCAAGTTCACGACCGACGATGCCGCCCACTCACGCAATCTAGCGACTGACTGTCGCTGCCGGACTGCGTGAGTGGGGGCTTCGTCCCTTCGGCGTTCGGCTCAGAAGGCAGGTACGTAGATCAGCGAGGCCACTGCCTGGTTGAGCGCATCGAAGTCAGCGTCACTGTTGAGCTGAGCGATGAGCAAGATGGCAGCGCCGCCATCTGGAGTACCGAGCACCACCAAACCAGTGGAACCGCCCGCATCCCCGCAGCCGGAGTAGACGATGCCGGCACCGGCGAGGTAGCCGTTGTCGATGTCTTGCACAGCACCGGCGTCGGTGCAGTTCAGCTGCGCCTCGTACGCATCGAGCACCGACGAATAGTCCTGGCCCAAGAACCCTGCAACAAGGATGCCGGTTGCGGTGTCGGTGGAGAGGAAGGCGTCGAGGTCCGGAGCGGCAACGATGGCTGCGTGGTCGCCGTCGGCCAATGTCTGACCTTGCGTTTGGCGCTGCGCCCATTCCACCGGCACCTCGATCAGGATCTGGCCGGTGTCGTCGATGACTTCTTCGTAGGTGTAGGCAGCGCTGGCCGGCAGGTCCGCCGGCACATCGGAGCTGACCAGCAACTGGCTGACTTCCAGCTTCTTCTCACCGTTGATCTCGCCAGTGAGGATCTCGCCGGTATCGAAGCGCAGGACCTCGATCTTGATCGGCTTGTCGCCGGCGGTGCGCAGCACGTCGCAGTAGCTGCTCATCGTGCCGTCCTGGCCGACGGGCAGCCCGTTGAGGCTGAGCACGATGTCACCGGGAAGGACGCCAGTAGTGGAGGCAGGGCTGCCTGCGGCCACACCTGACACCCACACGCCTGCAAGGCCTGCTTCTTGGTCGACGAACGCCTTGGCGTTGACGCCGATGGATTCGAAGTCGCCATCCTTGAGCTGCTTCACCACCTGCTGGGCAATGCTGTTGTTGATGCCGAAGAACTGGTTGGTACCAGTACCGCCGACGTCGCCGCCTGCGTACGCCACGGCGACCACATCACCGCTCTTGTCGACCACGGGGCCGCCCGAGTTGCCCGGCTGCTGCTGGGCGTCGTACTGCACGGTTCCGTCGATCGAAGCCCAGTTCGTTTCGCCGTTGGCATTCGCCTTCGAAATGATGCCGCTGACCAGCGTGTACTCCGGGTCGCCGAGCGGGAAGCCAGCGACGTAGATGTCGAGGCCTGGAGTGACGTCCTCGGTCGCCCAGTTGAGATACGGCACCGTACCGGGCATATCAACCTGCACCAGCGCGAGATCGTTGCATTCGGAGGCCCCGATGACCCTGGCGTTGTACGACTTGCCCGAATCGCCACCGACGTACACCTTCAGCGTGGCGGCACCGGAGACCACATGGTTGTTGGTGACGGCCAAGCCGTCGGAACTGATGAAGAAGCCCGAGCCACGCCAACCGACGGCTTGTTCGGTACTGCCCGGCTCACGGAAGGCACCGGCACCCTCGAACTGCAGGACCGCCGGCTGCACGTCGGAGAACGAGCTGATGTCGCCGCCGGCGTCGGGGGTGGTGATGTCCGTGGCGGCGGCCGTGGTGGTGACGTCCGCCACGGGCAGCGTCGTCGGCGCGCTCACCTTCACGGTGTCGGATCCACAAGCGGCAAGAAGGCTTGCTGCAGACAGGAGTATGGCAATGGGTATACGGCGCACGTGCTTCATGCTGCGCATTCTGCTGGTTCGAGGCCCCTCGCGTCTATAGGGAGAATCCCGTATTGCCGTCACCCTTCCGCTTTTCGCTACGGAACCTCAGAAATCCCTCGCCGTTGGGTGAGCGTGTCGCGTGGAGCGCTCCAAGTTCCTAACCTGTCGTCCATGACAACACCTCAGTCACCCACAGTTGCCCCCGCCACCGGCCGCCTCGGCGTGCTCACGGTCGGCCTCGGCGCTGTGGCCTCCACCCTGATCGCCGGCGTCGAGCTGGTGAAGCGGGGCGTGTCGCTGCCCGTGGGCAGCCTCACTCAGATGGGTACCATCCGTCTCGGCAAGCGCACCGACAAGCGCAATCCGTTGATCAAGGAGTTCGTGCCGCTGGCCTCCCTCGACGACATCGTCTTCGGTGCATGGGATCCGTTCCCCGACGATGCCTACGTTGCCGCCACCCGCGCCGGTGTCCTCGAAGGTGGCAAGCACATCGAGGCCATCTCCGAGGCGCTCCGCGATGTACGCCCGATGCCGGCCGCCTTCGACCGTGAATACGTGAAGCGCATCGACGCCGACAACACGATGCACACCATCAACAAGCGCGACATGCTCAACCAGATTCGTGAAGACATCAACCGCTTCAAGGAAGACAAGCAGGTCGAGCGCGTGGTCATGCTGTGGGCAGCAAGCACCGAGATCTTCATCGAGGAAGGCCCGGCCCACCAGACCATCGAGTCGTTCGAGGCCGCCATTGACGCCAACGACCCCACCGTTGCGCCGTCGATGCTCTATGCCTACGCGGCCATCCTCGAGGGCGTGCCGTTCGCCAACGGCGCACCGAACCTCACCGTCGACATCCCGGTGCTGCGCCAACTGGCAACCGAGCGCAAGGTGCCCATCAGCGGCAAGGACTTCAAGACCGGCCAGACGCTGATCAAGACCGTCATCGGCCCCATGCTGCGGTCGCGCATGTTGGGCCTGTCGGGTTGGTACAGCACCAACATCTTGGGCAACCGTGACGGCGAAGTGCTGGACGATCCGGACAACTTCAAGACCAAGGAAGAGAGCAAGCTCGGCGTGCTCGAGCACATTCTCGACCCGGTGACCTTCCCCGACCTGTACGGCGACGTGTACCACAAGGTGCGCATCAACTACTACCCGCCGCGCGGCGACAACAAGGAGGGCTGGGACAACATCGACCTGTTCGGTTGGCTCGGTTACCCGATGCAGCTGAAGATCGACTTCCTGTGCCGCGACAGCATTCTTGCTGCCCCGCTCGCGCTCGACCTGGTGCTATTCAGCGATTTGGCCCAGCGCGCCGGCCTCGGTGGCATTCAGGAATGGCTGAGCTTCTACTACAAGGCGCCGATGGTGGCTCCCGGCCTGCATGCCGAGCACGACCTGTTCGTGCAGCAGAGCAAGCTGGAGAACACGCTGCGCTGGATCATGAACGAAGACCAGATCACGCACCTCGGTCGCGAGTACTACGACGAGAGCTGACCTGCGCGGTCGGTCCCGTAACACATGGCTGCGAGCTGGGTGCGCGAACGCACACCCAGCTTGCGGTAGATCTGGCGCAAGTGCGCGTCGACAGTCTTTTGGCTGATGAACAGCTCGGCAGCCACGGCCTTGTTCGACAACCCTCGCGACACGACGAGTGCCACCGTTCGTTCTCGTTCCGACAGCGGTTCGAGCAGGTCCACCGCGTGGGGTTTTTCGGTGACCGGCTCGCTGGTTGCGGTGACCAGCAGCGATCGCGCTTGCGTGGCCCATGGGCGGGCCCCAATGCTCTGGAAGCCGGCGTGTGCGCGCAGCGCGTGCTCCCGACTCGACACCGGATCGACCTCGGCCAGGTGTCGTGACCAGCACAGTTGCGTTCTCGCTGTCTCCCACAGGGACGGCTGCAACAGCTGCGCAGCATGTTCGAATTGACCAGGCTCGCCCAACATGCCGAGCACGCGAGCGGCGAGGCCGCGCGTCCAATCCGATGCGAGGGTGCCCTCGGAGAGCTCGGCTGCAACCGCTCGCGCATCGCCGCTACGCCCCACACGGACGAAGGCCTCACCGATGTCGCCGCGGGCGAAGGCGAAACCGGGATGGCGATACCCGTGACGAATCATCAGCTCCCAGGCGGCGGCCAGATGAACCTCGGCAGCCACCGCGTCGTCGGCCGCAAGGGCGAGCAGACCCAGACGGCTGTAGCCCTGGATGGCATATCCGTTTCGTTCGGCGCGCTGCGCAGTCACCAGCAACCGCTGGGCCCATTCCTGAGCGTGTTCAGCACCGACAATCGCGCCGACGAAAGACGTGGCCGCCAGCACCGACACCAAACCCGGCGCCCGTTCGAGCGCTCCGAACGCCAGCCCGTACGCGGTGGTGCCGTCGCCGAGAAACGCTCGCGAGAGCATCCAGCGCGCACCGGTGACGCCGACATCGGTTTCGACGCCGAGCCGCTTGGCGGTGTCGAAGTGTCGTCGGTTCCATTGGTCGGCCTGTTCCCAGCGACCTTCCAGCAACAGCAGGTCGCCGTGTACCGCCGACGAGTTGTCCTCGTCCAACTGTTCGAACGGCCGCGGTTCGGCCAGCACTGCCTCGATCGCTCGGCGGAGCAGCGGCGCCTCCGCGTCGTCGGCGAGGCTCAGCGCTTCGGCTGCGTCGGCCCGCAGGAAGCCATCGACCGGCGCCTCGCGGTACGCAGCGACGGCGGCGAAACAGTCGAATGCAGAGTAGAGCGCGATCAACGATCCCCACGCTCGAACCAGATCTGTGGCGTTTGCAACGTCACCAGGCACCGCATCGAGGGAAGCACGAAGCCGAATCGCAAGCTCACGAGCATTGGCCCCGCAGAACAACTCCGGCCACACCATCGTGCGCAACAGACGACAGCGCACCTCAGGGTCGGTGGTGGCCTCCAACGCGCGCTGGAACAACTGCACGCTGTGCTCGAAACGCGTCGAGTAGTAGGCGCCGAGCGCGGCGGTGCGTAGCAGCAGCGCGCGCTCACGGCCGTCGGGCTCGCGGGCCGCCGCAGCCAGCAGCAATGCCTCGGCGTCGTCGACGCGGCCTGCGGCTGTCAACACCGCGGCATGTTCCTCGGCCGCGCCGCTCATCTCACCGGTGTGGGGACCGGACCCGAGCAGCTGATGGAGCAAGTGGCGGTCGGGCGACCGGCCCTGCCACGCACTCGCCAGAGCATCGTGACACTCGAGCAGCGCCACCCCGGTCGGTCGCGCCGCCTCACGCACGAGAGGGTGGTCGAAGTCTCCGCTGGGCGCGAGCAAGCCGTGGGTGGTGGCGACGGCAAGGTCGTCAGGCTGCACACCCATCCGCAACAAGGCGTCGTGGAGTACGTCTGGCTGGATCGAACCCGCAACCGCCAAGAGCGCGAGCGACCGCTGCGTCTGTGCCGGCAAGCGGCGGATGCCACGCGAGAAGCCTGCAATCAAACGGTCGGACAGGTGCAGTGGACCTTCCGATCCGGCGTCGGCGGCCATCTGCTGCAGCGCCAATGGGTTGCCGCGCGTGGCCGAGAAAAGTTCTGTCGTGAACGAACGACCCGTTGCCTCCACGAACTTTCGCCCGGCCAGAGCGTCGAGTCCGCTGAGATGCACCGTCTCGAGCGACTCGAAGACGGCCCACTCAGCCACCTCCAGTGTGCGCACGGCAAAGACCATCAGCACCTTCTCGGCAAGCAGGCGGCGAGCACAGAACGTGAGCACCGACAGGCTCGCATGGTCGAAGCTCTGCGCGTCGTCCATCAGAATCAGCA
>JBBQMG010000163.1:0-8376 GCA_038328705.1 Acidimicrobiales bacterium
CATGCACAACGGCTTCTTGGTGGCCGAGGCGCACAACGCCGCGCTCGACCTGATGCTGCGGCTCGGCATCGTCGGCCTCACGCTCTACGTGTTGCAGTTGATCAGCACGGCCCGCATCGGCTGGAAAGGGCTTCATCGGTCCGACCCGCTGGGTCGCTTAACGTTGCTGTACTGCGCCATCATCGTTTTCGTTGGTTTCTCCGAGTCGCTCACTGCGTTCGGTCTGTGGCCGGGGCTGCTCATCGTGTTCGGCGCTATCTCGCGCACATCGAAGAGAGCGATCGGCGAACGCGCCGGGCAGCGCCGTCGCGTCGCCGTCGCACGACTATGAGTTCGACCTGTCTACTGTGCCCTCAGCTGTGGTGACGGAGTCGAAGGCCCAGGACGCCCGCTACTAGTCCGCCTCCACGAGCGACCATGGCCGCGCTCCAACGCCACTGCGGCGACGAACCGCGAACGAGTCGCGCGAACGGTCGGACTACTCCAGCCAGGCTGCGCTTGCTACCACGCAGCAGCAGGCGCCAGGGTGTGGTGGCTCTCGTGTGCCGGTTTATGAGCGCCTCGTTATTGCCGAGCCAGAGCTGTCGCCACCACTGGTAGGGCAGCGTCGAGCGACGCCCATCGCACGGCTCTTTGCTGACCGAGCCAGCAGCGAAACGAACGTTTGCTCCAACCGAAGCTGCGTCGGCAAAGAAGACCATGTCTTCACCACCTACGGTGCCCAGGTCGTTCCGAAACCGTACCCCCGATGCGGCGAGCCAGGCACCTCGGATCAGAACGTTGGCTGTGTTACCCGAAATCGGCACGCTCTCGTCGGCGTACATTGCGTTCTCGTCGAGGAACGGTTCGTCACTCAGCCACCGAGGGGCACCCTCGGGGGCGAAGAAGATCCGGTGCCCGACCACGATATCGGCTTCGCGTGTGTGAGCGACCCGCAGGAGTTCACGTAACCAGCCCGGTTCTGGTACGCAGTCGTCGTCGAGACAGGCGACGAACTCGCCGCGTGCCATCGATGCTTCGATGGCGCGATTGCGAGCGACAGCGATGTTTGCAGCGGCGGTGTGGTGGTACTCGAGCTCCAGCGAGACCGCGGAACGAAGTGAGTCGATCACCGCTGCTGCTCCGCCTTCAGGACTGTCGTCGACTATCGTAATTCCGACCGTGCCGTCCGGGACCTCGGTCGGGACCAGAGAGCCGATACGTCGAACGAGTGCAGCCAGTTGTTCATTGCGACGAAACGTGCAAACGGCCACAACGGCCCGGTGCTGGCTCACTTCTGGTCAGGCACAAGGATTTGAGCTTTCGGACCAACCACCGTGCAGCCGGCGGGGACGTCATTGAGCACCACCGCATTTGCACCCACCGCAACACCGTCACCCAGGCTGATCTTCCCGAGCAGCACGGCGCCGGCGCCGATGTTGACGCGTCGCCCGATCGTCGGTGCGTCGTGCGGACGATCGAGGCGGCGGTTGCCGATTGTGACGCCCTGACGGATGATTGTGTCGTCTCCGATGATGGCGCTGCCGTGCACGACGATGCCGCCCTGATGTTCGACGCACACACGCCGACCAACGACTGCCGAGTGGGGCAGCTCGATGCCATAGCGGTTGCGCACCCATCGAAACAGGAATCGATAGGCCACCGTGAGCGGTGCGCGCAGCACCCGTGGGGTGATGCCCAAGCGCCAATTGCCGAACCGGTGCACTGCAACCGCACGGAACCCGGGAAGCGTGGCGTCGCGACCGTGGGTCTCGTAGTCCTCCCGGACCAGATGTCGCAGCGAACACCCTTGACTGCTGGCGACCGACAGCTCGTCGTCGGGCTCGCTCATTGGGCACCTCCACTGTGTGCTCGGAACAACTCGGCCAGCTGCTTGGCGTTGTGATGAACGTCGTGTCGCTCGGCAACCGCCGCCTGAGCGTTGACGACAAGCCGTGCCTGTAGCTCCTTGTCGTGCACCATTTGTTCCAGTGCGTCGGCCAACAGATCGGGGCGCGCTGCCGGGATAACCAAAGCTGTTTCGCCGTCGACTGCCAACTCCGGGATACCGCTGATGTAGGTCGTGACAACCGGGACGCAGCGCGCCATTGCTTCCATGATGACGACTGGCAGGCCTTCGGCGAAGGTCGGCAGACAGAAAACGTCGGCTTCAGCGAGCGCAGCAGCGACACCATCTGGCGGCAGCGAACCGTGCCACGTGATTGCATCATCGACTTTGGCATCGGCCGCTCGTTTGCGTAACAGATCGCCATAGCTATCGACTTCGGGGCCAACGGCGTCGACGTGGACGACGATGCCACGGTCACGCAGCAGTGCAAGTGCTTCGATGAGGATCGCGTGACCCTTCTCGGCCGAGATGCGAGCGACGATCACGATCCGCGGTGGTTGATTGGCCGGTGCTCTGACACGCGGTTTGAAGCGCTCGAGGTCGACACCGCACCGGACCACATGGATTTTGGCCCAGTCGACAGGCCGTCCGATACGCATGAGTTGTGCGTGGGTGAAGTCGCTGATGCAAGCGACGAAGGCTGCCGCAGCAATCTTCTCGCGGAGTTCTGCTTCACGTTCCTCGACAAACTCGTGCCAGCCGTGGATGGTCACGCTCCACGAATAGTCGCTGCCGTGACGATGGTGTCGGGCCACCTCGCAGGCATACCAGGCGATCGTGGCAGGGGTCTGTCCGAAGTGTGCATGTACATGTCGACTTCCGCTGCGGCGCATGGCGCGGAAGACGATTATTCCCTCGGCGACATGGAAGCAACGCCACAGTCGGCGTCGGGCCCCGGGCGGCCCAGAACGGAAGGGGATCGTCGCAATGGAGGGGTGGCACAGAAGGGTACGCGCCACATCGGCGGCTGCGCGCCACCTCGACATTGCCTTCAGATAGAAGGTCGCGCGGTGCCGACCATGGCGATCTCCCTCACGGTCTGCCTCGTCCACCGTGTTGATCGAGACGACGTCGACGTTGATGCCGACAGCGCCGAGAGCGTCGATCTCATCCGCGATGAACGTGTGGGACACCGCCGGAAAGTGCGTCACGACGTAGGTAATGGTCGGGCGCTTGGCGTGGTTCTGCATGCGGGGCTCTCCGGCCGGGGTTGCTAGCGAAAGACTACCCGACTTGGTCGGGTGGGAGCCCTCTGTGTCGGCCGCCGCGCCACTTGAGATTTGTTGCGGGGTCACCGCCGAACCTTTCGAGCCGATGCGTGCTCACGCCATGCGCGCCACACCATTGGGATGAACGCAATGTCGTCGACGAGATAGCGCTTTGCAAGGCGTCGCGGGTTGGAGAGCAGACGATGCAGCCATTCCAGACCGGTGTTTTGCACCCACTGTGGTGCTCGCTTCTGCAGGCCGACGTGAAACTCCGCTGAAGCCCCGAGCAGGAGGATGAGCGGGGCTCCGCGACGCGGAACTTCGGCCCTACTCAGCTCGAGGGCCACTAAGTGGTGTTTAGCCATCGAGAGGCCGACGACGATCGCTTCAGGATTGTGTAGTTCGACCTCACAGAGAACGTGTTCAACCAAGCGCTGAACGGTGTCCTGGTCGGCGACGTGAAACATCGGTGGCACGACGCAATGTGCCTGAGGGTGTTCGGCGCTGAGCAACGTTGCCAACTGCTCGGTGGCGGCGAGGATGAGTACGGACCTACTTTCCTTGCGAACCCGCTGCCACCACGCACTGAACAGATCACTACCGGCCAACCGCTCTCGGAGCGGTGTCCCGAGCAGCCGACTTGCCCACACGATCGGCGCCCCGTCGGGCAGAACGAGGTACGCGTGCTCGGCGATGGATCGCTCGACCGGGTTGTGCTCGTAGTGCACGAGGTGGTCCACGTTTGGTGTCACGACGGTGCGCCATGGTGTGCCCGGTGTGAGGCTCGCGCCGTCCTCGACAATCAGGTCGGCGAGTTCGTCAATCGAGACGTCGGTAACGAAGTCAAGGCCGAACAAGTTGACGCGCCGCATATCAGCTGAGATCCGACCACATCAGCTCGAGTTGCCGACGGTACCGAGCAGGGTCGATACCGTCCTTAGAGTGCACCATGACGGCCACGGTCAATGGATCGAAGTCTGTGAAAAAGTCGGTGAATTGCTGCTCGTCGTGCAGGTCGACACCCCACGACGGCCTGACCAGCGGAACCGTTGACGGGTAATGACGGGCGGCGTCGTAGCCGAGCACGCCTCGCACAAAGGTTCCGTAGAGGATGTATTCCGAGAACGACGCCTGCCGCATCAGTGCGGCTCGCCAATCGAGCCCGGTGCTGCTTTCGATCTGGGCGGTCATCGCCACCACATTCTCTCGCCGCCAACAGATGAGGTTACCCACGTGACCGCGCGCCGCCAGTTCTGGCTTTGTCAGGCCCAGCAGCAGCGATGCAGTCGACGTCCATCGTCGAACCTCGTCGTTGACGAACTCGACGTCGAGTAGTCCGACCGAGCCGTTGTCCATTACCTGGCTCGGGCTGAACGACTTGATGAACGCAACGTCCGAGTCGCAGAACATGGACACGTCGGCACCAAGTTGGGACGCGGCGGCGACCTTGAGCACCTGTTGAATGATCCAACCTCGCGTCGGGCGTGAACGTAGCGTGAGCCATACCGATTTTTGCCCTGGTGCACGACGAACCCACCATGGCAACAGGTCTTCTGATGTGACGATCGTCGTCCGGTCGGCCAAGTGACGAAAGTGTGGCAGATCGCGGTGGTCCACAATGAGGTGGTGTGGCAACTCGGGAGCACAACGTTGGACGGACTCGACGAGCAACTCGCATCTCGCGAGGTCGGGCAGATAGGTCGGGGTCACCAGGGTGTATGTCGTCACGCCGTCGGTAACTGGCGGTTCGTGGGGCAAGGGAGGCGCGGGTGGTTCCATGAGCGGTGCGACGAGATGTCTGCCGGGAGCACAGCCTCGCGATCTCCGATCTTAGCAGCGGCGAGTTCGCTCACCCGAGGGACGCAGATTCAGGGACGCGCCCGCCCTGAGCCGCGGCAGGCGCTCATTTTCTGGGGTATTCTGCGGCCGCACAACCGTCTACAGCTGCCAGATCGATGGCCGAGTTGCGAATCGTCAGGAACCATTGCTGCCTGTTGCCTGGGAATAGGCCGGCAGATTCGATCGGTCCCACGACAGTCCAAGTGTCCTTGGTGCCAGGGTCGTGCTGCGTCAGGACAGCATCGCGTGTCATTGCTGCGAACGTCGACCAGTCGTGCGTGGGTGGCAAGCCGTCGTCATACCCGAGATCACCTCGAAAGAGCGACGCAATCCCCTTGTAGTGCTTGCCGTCCCAGCTGAACGTGGCGTCGACTCGGTCGGGGGGAATCCCAAGACAGCTGGTGATGCGACCCGCGGTGAGCACAGCATCTGTTGGCGTGATGCTGTGGTCGAGTTCCCAGAGCGAAGTGACGCCCAGCAACAACGTCGCTATCACGGCGACGAGACTTCGGTCGACTCGCCGCGACGTGATCAAGACGACTGCGAGACAGGCGGTGAAGAGCGTATAGCGGGTGAAGTAGGCGCCAGTGCTCACCACCACCGCCACTTCGATCACGGCAGCGAGGACCACCGACGTCGCCAGGGGATGCCTCCTGATTGCACTCGGAGGGACATCTCCCCCCCCGCTCACCCACGGTCCTACCGCGCCCAGCGCCCACACCCAGCCGCAGGTCGCAGCCGCGATGACCGCCAGCATGGGCACGGCTCCACCGTCGAGACCCCACTGCTGCTGGATACCGCTGAGCAAGGGGCTGAAGGGCACGGCCTGCGACCACGTCGAGGCGAGAAAGGCGAAGAATGACAGGCTGATTGCTGCGATCACGATTGCGGACCGACGAGAGGTTCGGCGCCACGCACGGACCCAGATCAGTCCGCCGAACAGGACGAGACCGTGAGCCACGACCAAGCCCTCGGCACTGGAGAGGATGCCGCGAGGGTGAAAGTCCAACTCAATGGTACCGCCATTCGCAAGGCCGGCCCGCCACAAGTACAACGGCAGGGACACGACGACGAAGACCATGACGAAGAGCGCCACCGAACGACGTGCTCGCGCACCCGCTCGCCAGAGTAGCCAGGCTGCGATCACTGCGGCGACGGCCATCTGTTGCCGCACGAGGAATCCGAACGACGCAGCGAGTGCTGCGCCCGTGACGAGGAGATCTGGGGGTTTGCGCGTTGTGTCCTCGAAGGGGGCCAGCGCGCGGCAGGTCAACGCGACCGCCCACACCGCTCCGCAGACAGCGAAGCTGTCTGACAGATAGGTGCCAGTGATGCCGACGAAACCGCTCGTGCCGCCGATGACTGCGAGCGCTACAAGGCGATTCGGCGCTCCGAACGTCACGAGCAGTGAACGGACGCCGAGGAGCACTCCGACGCTCATCAATGAGCCGAGCAGGTGCAACTGGTGGGCGCCGTATCCTGCTATCGAGACCCACACCGCAGTCACCGGAATCATGCCCACGAGCGTGATGTCGTTCCAGCCGACGAGTCGCACGTGACCCGTGCGATGAAACGTGTCGAAGATGCGCTCGTACGCCCACGCGTCGCCAGTCGGGAGGTCGCCGGCGCCGACCCATACCCGCCACGCGAATGGCAGCAACGCAACGCAGACAATCAATGTCAGCTCTGCCATTGGTACCCGCCAGGAACGCGCCGGCGGACATGCTTCGGTGTCTGACCCTGAGACTTCTGAAGTGGCCCGCACGAATCATCAGCGTATCTCAGGTGACAAGGTAGTCCGGCGGAGGCGAGTGCTGCCTAGCACTTCACCAAGCATGCAGGGCCTGGAGGCACCGCTGTGCCCACGGCGAAGCGTTCGGTTGTGAAGGCGCCGGTCTCCGTGCTCGTTCGGCCGCTAGCATCTCGATGTGAATCTGAGCGATCGGCGATGCTCTGGACATTTGGTAGCACCGGGCCAGTGATCAACAGACTGCTTGTTCGTGTCGGCGTCGGGCGCCAAGCTCTCCGTGACGGAGCCAGTGGTCTCGTGGTCGAGGGGGCCAACCTCCTCGGAACGCTGGTTTTCTTTGCGCTTGTCAGCCGTCGGTTGGGGCCGTCTGACTTCGGGTCGTTCTCGGCGATGTATGGGCTCATCGGCATTTCGATTTCGCTGGCCTACATCGGGCCGGGCTTGGCCATGCTGCAGCACTCCATGGATGGCCGAGTCTCGGCAGTAAGTTCCTCGTTCTTCTCCATCTACCTTCTGTGTATCGCCGCCGCAATCGGAATTGTCCTGTCGCTCTCGTTCCTGCTGCTGCCAGCAGTGCCGACGCTAACGGTCGTAGCATTTGTGATCGCAGAGCTCGTGGGCATAGCCCTAGTGCAGACGGCCTCCGCTCTGCGACTCAGCGTCATCGGATTTCGATCCACCGTGCCATTGCAGCTCGTGGCCGTGGCCATCAAGGTGTTCTGCGTCGTGGCGCTGTCGGTGACGGGCCACCTCTCGCTCCAGTCGTACGGCATCACGTATGCGTCACTGTGTGTCGTAGTTGGTGCTGTTGTCTTCATCAAAGTCACCAATGCGCTCGGTGTGCAGAGGCGCCTTGGAGGGCTTCGTAGGGACTACTTGGGGACCAGCGTGACCATCTCCAGCACCATCTGGGTCTCGAACTTTCACAACGATGGCGACAAGCTGGTGATGTCCGCAAATCGGCTCGGCGCTGATGTCGGACTGTACGCGGCTGCGTACCGGCTTTCGACGCTGTCCTCTGTGCCGATCAACGCAGTCGTCAACTCGAGCTATCGGTCATTTCTCGATCCAGCCGTTGGCAAGCAGTTCAACCGAGCTATCAAGTACACGGCCGCTACCATCCTCTACGCCATCGTCGCGACCGGCGTGATCTTCTTCGCCGCGCCGATTGCGATACCGCTGCTGGCTGGCGACGAGTTCGAGGGGGCGGTCTCTATTGCTCGATGGCTGGCGCCACTCGTGATCGTCCGTGGGTTCTCACACTTCCCCCTCAACGCGATCATGGGGTTGGGGTACCCGCGAGCTCGGCTTGTCTGCATCTGCATCGCAACGTTCATGGCGATGACGATGTACGTCATTCTCATTCCGACATTGTCGTGGAAGGGTGCGGTGATCGGGTCGTACGTGAGCGATGCCACGCTCGGGCTCAGTGCGTGGGTGATGTTGTACCGCCTTCGGAATCGAGGCCGTACGGCGTTCGGCGCGACTTCTCAACCATCGATTTCAGAGGTGCCGTTGGCGCAGTGAAGGCGCGTCGTAGTGTCGGCAGCCTTAGGGGCCGCGCGGATAGGTAGTGGTGACCATCCACCGGTCGTTGCTGTGTCTCGCGTTTGATGGCGAGTGCACTCACAACCAACGACCAGTGGAAGGCACTCATCATGGTACGCGCTCTGGACCCGGCGGTGGTCTCT
>JBBQMG010000164.1:0-8271 GCA_038328705.1 Acidimicrobiales bacterium
TCCGGCACTGACACCCCAACGGGTCAAACAGCTCCTCACCACCGCTGACATCGATGACACGCACCAGCGGCGGGTACCGCGGCTCGGCTTCGTCCCCTGGCCGGTGCTCACCCAGGCTCGCCTCCGTCGAGCTCGCTGACCTGCACGACAGGGGTGGCGTGACGCACATCACCGCCGTGCGCTCCCTTACCTCGGGCTGAACAGATCGACTTGCCGCAAGGCGTGATAGTCCGTGGTGATGATCCAACTCATCAAGAAGCTTGGCCTCACCCAAGACCTCATGTACGTCCTCGGCTTCGCCTCCGTCGGAGCAAGCATCGCTATTTGGAACGCAAAGAAGGGCGAGGACAACGCCCACGCCGAACGGTTCGGCATTTTTGTCGGGCTGTGGGCTCCAACCTTCTTCGCCATCGCCAACGGCCTTGCCAGCGACCGCAGCGCTGGCACACGGAGCTGACCCTTCGTCAGCCCAGCGGTGGTTGCAGGATCTCGGTCTCTGATCGGGCGAGCAACGCTTGCACAAGCGGTGGTTGGTAGCGACGCTGAACGGTGACGCCGTAGAAGTTCTCGTAGAGGTCCGGTACCACTGCGTGCTCCACCAGTCGACCGCTGCGCAACTCGTCTTGCACGACCACCGACGGCAACAGCGCAATGCAATCCGAGTCGCGCGCCAACAGGCGCAGCAACGCCATGTCATCGACCTCGGCGCGCAGCAGGTAGCGAATGCCCAGCTGCTCGCAACGCAGATCGAAGGCGGCTCGAATGTCATTCTCACGCCCGGGCAACAACAGCGGCAGGTCCGCAAGGTCGTCTGGATACCGGAATGGCGACATCGGCCGCGGAGGACCAACCAAGCTCACTGGCTGGCGCGCAATACGCCGACACCGCCATGGATCGGAGCTGCTGGCATGAACTCGCTGATTCGACAGGATCAGGTCGAGTGAGTGCACGCGCAGTTGCGCCAGCAGCTCGGTGATGCTGCCGGAGATGAGCACCAGCTCCACATCCGCTCGGTCGAGCACCGGCCGGATGAAGTTCTCCTGGAAGTTGCGCGAGACGGTAGCGACAGCGCCGATACGGAGCACCTGGCGCTCGTCGCGGCGCCCGCCGCTGAGCACCGCCAGCAACTCGTTGCCGGTGGCGAAGATCGTCTCCGCGTAGGCAAACGTCAAACTGCCGGCCTCGGTGAGGGTCAGGGTGCGGCCGGTGCGCTGGAACAGCATCTGCCCCAGCTGCGCCTCGAGCTGTTTGATCTGGGCCGACATCGCCGACTGCGACACGTGCAGCTGCGCCGCCGCGCGGGTGAGGTTCCCCTCCTTGGCGACTGCCCAGAAGTAGCGAAGATGGTGAAAGTTGAGACGGGACACGGAGAGCACACCAATCGTTCGTCTGACGTGAACAAACTGTTCTGAACTGTACGTTGGACAGAATGGTTCGCACACGGTCAGAGTGTGGGGGCCCGGCTGTCAAGGAGTTCGCCGCACGTGTCTGTCACCATTTTCACCGCACTACCCCTCTGGCACAGCTTTTTGCTGCTCGTCCCCGCCGTTGCGGCGCTGGTTGCGGTCGTAGCGGCCCGACGGGCCACTTCCGTCGCAGCCGCCTGGCGTTACGGACGCGCTGCCTCAGTGGTCATGCTGGTGGCCGGCGGCGCCGGTCTCGTCGCCCGCGCATCGACGAGTAACAGCGCTGGCATGTTGCTGCGGGCTGACACCGAAGGCACGATCATGCTGGCGTTGGTCAGCTTCGTGGGTTGGGTGGTCATCCGCTATTCGCAGTCCTACCTGGCAGGTGACCCCCACGAACAGCGCTACATCAGCCAGCTCCTGGCAACCCTCGCAGCGGTCGCGGTGGTGGTCGTCGCCAACCATCTGGTGCTGCTGACGATGGCCTGGGCAGCGACGAGCCTGGCGTTACACGGGTTGCTCACGTTCTTCGGAGACCGGCCCGTCGCGGTCGCCGTTGCCCACAAGAAGTTCATCCTGGCCCGGTGCGCAGATCTGTGCATGCTTGGCGCAGTGGTGGCCTTCGGCACCAGCTTCGGCACACTGCGCATCGACCAGATCACCGCCGAGGCAGTCGCCGCTGCGCTGCCGATGGGCGCCCGCATCGGCATTGTGTTGGTCGTACTGGCCGCGCTCCTGAAGTGCGCGCAGCTGCCCTTTCACGGCTGGCTCATCCAAGTCATGGAGGCCCCGACGCCGGTGTCCGCTCTCCTGCACGCGGGCGTCGTCAACCTCGGCGGGTTCGTGCTGCTGCGCTTCGCGCCGGTCGTTGACCGAGCGGTCGAAACGAGGGCGCTGCTCATCATCGTCGGCACCACCACGGCAGTGATAGCGGCGCTGGTGATGACGACTCGCGTCAGTATCAAGGTGTCGCTCGCATGGTCAACGTGCGCTCAGATGGGTTTCATGCTGATGCAGTGCGGCCTGGGGATCTGGGAGATGGCGCTGCTGCATCTCGTAGCCCACTCGCTCTACAAGGCGCACGCGTTCCTCGGTGCGGGCGGCGCGGTGCGCCAAACGCAGCGCAAGCAACTGGTCGCCAAGCCCCCTGCCCCGACCGGCGCGTCGATTCTCGTCGACACCACGGTGGTTGTCGCCGGCACGTATGCGGCAGGTTGGGCGTGGGGGAAGCTTCCCTTCGCCGATCCGCCGTCGGCCACCGTCTGGTTGCTGGTCGGCATCGTCGCCGTCTCGCTGGTCCCCCTCGCCAGCGCGGCGCACAGCCCCGGCGGGCGCCGCACACGGCTGCCGCTCATCGCCGGCACCATCGCAATTCCGCTCGCATACTTCGCGCTCCACGACGTCGCTGGGCAACTGGTGCCCCACGGGCAGGCAGCGTCCCCTGCGCTGCTGGTGTTCGTCGCCATCGCATTCGCACTGCTCTTCACCATCCACACGCTGTGCGTCCTTGTCCCGTATGGCGGCCTCTCCGCTCGCCTCTACCCGTGGATGTATGGCGGGCTGTTCCTCGACGAGGCGTTCACCCGCGTAGCCTTCGCCGTCTGGCCACCACCGGCGCCGCGCTCACGACCGTCGGCCCTTCCGAACATCGCCGCCGCAGCCTTTCCCGATCGGACCCTTGCGTGACCATCGCCGCCGCTCCACAGACTCAGCCACTCGCGATCACCGCTCACATTGCCGCTGCTTGCGATCGAATCGCACCGACGTGGCCGCTCGACCAGTTCATCGCTGTGAATCCCTACTGGGGGTGGCGGGGCTCGCCAGTTGCAGACGCGGCGGCCACGCTGGGCGCACTGGCCGGCACTTCCCTCACGATGCCGCGCTCCTGGTTCCGCTCGGAACATGCGGCCGGCCGTCTCGCGATCGAACACATCGACGCCTTCGCGACCTCGCTGGGCGACCCGACACTGGCTGAGGCTGCCTGCGCGGTGCTGCAGCAACCCATCGATCAGGCCCAACCGGTGCTGCACACGATGGCGCTAGCCACCGGCGTACGCGACCTGGGAGGCCCGCCGCAGCCCGGCCAGACGTGGGCCGACCTCGTCACCCACCAGATCAGCCAGCACTGCGCTGCGCACTTCGACGGCTGGCAGGGATCGTGGCATCCGACGCAGAATGTCGACCTGTTCAGCGGATGGCGCGCTCAGCTGTCGGCCTCGCACGGCGTCAAGTGGCGGCACGGCGCCGGCTGGGCTCGAGCCCAAATCGCGTCGCTGCCCGTCCAACCCGAAGTGACGATCGCCGAGCTCTTGAAAGCATTGGACATTCCCGCAGCAGGTCACGAGTCGTACCTCACCGCGCTGCTGCTCTCGGTCAACGGCTGGGCAGCCTGGTGCGCGTACCGCCGCTGGCAGGCCCGGCTCGTCGACGCTGATGACGACGCGATCATTGGCCTCCTGGCCATCCGGATCACCTGGGAATGGCTGCTGCGTACCGACGCCGAGGCGCGTGACGACGGCGCCGATGGGACCGCCGTATGGACCCGCTGGACTCACTCATGGGCACACGCACAGGACGCAGTCGATGCGATTGCGATCGAACAGCGCGTCGATTGGATATTGCAGGGTGCCCTCGAGCAGGCATACCAGGGCACGTTGATCAGTGCTCTGACCGACGCCGATACAGCTCCCAGTCAAGGGCCTGCGGTGCAGGCCGCGTTCTGTATCGATGTGCGGTCCGAGGTGTTTCGCCGGGCTCTCGAAGCCACTACGCCAAACGTTCACACTCGCGGGTTCGCCGGCTTCTTCGGGCTGCCCATTTCCTACACACCGGCGGGCAGCGCGCTGACTCGTCCGCAGCTGCCTGGGCTGCTGGCTCCTGCGATGAACGTCACAGAAGCCACCGCGCCAGGCGCCGAGCTCGACGACATGACGAACGAGCGCGCAGCGACACTGGGCAACCGGCGGGCATGGTCGCTGTTTCGCAGCGCACCGTCGTCGGTCTTCAGCTTCGTCGAGTCGATGGGCTTGCTGTACGGCCCGAAGTTGGTGAAGGACAGCCTGGCGCACACCGAGGCACCCGCCAAGTGGGAGAACGACGGGTTGTCGGCCGAGTCGGCGGCCCGTCTGCGGCCGCACATGAGCATCGCCGATGGTGACCCCGCTGCCGCCGCCGGTATCGCCAAACGCGTACTGAACGCAATGGGCCTGACCGATGGGTTCGCACCACTGGTGCTCATCTGCGGCCATGGCAGCCAGACCGCCAACAACCCGCACGCGGCCGGTCTCGACTGTGGCGCCTGCGGAGGGCAGACCGGCGAAGTGAACGCCCGTGCGCTGGCCGACCTCCTCAATTCCAGCGTCGTCCGCGGGCACCTCGCGGCGATGGATGTCGTGGTACCCGCGACCACATGGTTCGTTCCGGCATTGCACAACACCACCACCGACGAGGTGCAACTGTTCGACACCGACCTGTTGCCTGAGGGCACCAGCGCCCAGCTCCGCCAGCTGCAGCAGTGGTTGACCAACGCCGGTGACCGGGCCCGCGCCGAGCGAGCGGCCAGCCTCGACCTCGGTGAGTACGCCGAGCACTCTGAGCTGCTCAAGCAAGCAGTACTCGAACGGGCCAACGACTGGTCACAGGTTCGTCCGGAGTGGGGCCTCGCCGGCAACGCCGCCTTCATCGTGGCGCCGCGAGCGCGTACCCGTCACATGAACCTGGGTGGACGGTCGTTCCTGCACGACTATGACTGGCAGCTCGACAACGACTTGTCGGTGCTGACGCTCATCATGACGGCGCCGATGGTGGTCACCAATTGGATCAACATGCAGTACCACGCGTCGACGGTCGACAACCGTCGCTACGGAAGTGGCAACAAGGTGCTGCACAACGTCGTCGGCGGACGCCTCGGGGTGTTCGAAGGCAACGGTGGCGATCTTCGGCTTGGTCTCGCGATGCAGTCGCTCCACGACGGGCACTCATTGCGCCATCCACCGTTACGGCTCTCGGTCTTCGTCGAGGCACCGCGCGCGGGAATCGACTCGATCATCAGCCAACATGCGGTGGTCCACGACCTGGTCGCCAACAGCTGGCTACACCTCTTGCGCATCGAGCCCACCACGGGCGAGGTCGAGCAATGGACCCCCGACGGCTGGCAGCCGCATCGCTAGCGCACGCAGCGCCTGGGCTACCTTCTGGCCATGACCGACGAACGAGTTTCCGTTTCCCGACGCATCGCTGCCCCCGCCGCCGCGATCTACGCACTGGTCAGCGACCCTGGCGGGCACGTCGCCATCGACGGTTCGGGCATGCTCGAAGCCGCACCTGATGCTCGGCCGGTCACCGCAGTCGGCGACACGTTCGACATCGCAATGGACCGTACGCCGCTCGACGACATTCCCGGGCTCGTCAAGTACAGCGTGCGCAACACCGTCACTCAGCTCCAGCCCGGCCACCTCATCGAGTGGACCATCGGTGCCGTCGACCAGCCACCGCTCGGACACGTCTACGGCTGGCAGCTCGACGCAGTCGACGAGAACACCACCGACGTCACCAACTACTGCGACTGGACCAACATCGTCGACGGGCTGCGCGCCGCCGGTCGCACGTGGCCGATCGTTCCGGTCGAGATGCTCGAAGCCAGCCTCGACAAGCTCGAGGGCCTCGTCACCCAATCCTGACCGCGTGTAGCGGTCCCGCCCAGACGGAGCTATGGCGTTCGGGTGCCCTCCTCGGGCACTTCAGGGCCAAAGCTGACCAGGTCGGCTGCCGGACGTGCGGGGTCGAGCAGCCAGCTGCCAAGCTGTGGGTTCGGGAGTCGAGAGGGGTGCGTGTGACGCGATTGCATGTGGTGAGCGAAGGGCAGGGAAGTCCGCCCATCGTGTTCATCCACGGTCTCGGAATGTCGGCGGCAACTTGGTCGACATGCATGGTGCTTCTGCGGGATCGGCATCGAGTGGTGGCGATAGATCTTCTCGGCCACGGTCTGTCCCCGGTGCCCGACGAGCCGGCGGAATACACACGCGATCAGGCCCTGGTGGACATCGACGAAGTGCTTGCCACGCTCGGTGAGCCCGCCGTGCTGGTCGGGCATTCCTTGGGTGGCTACCTCGCCCTCGCCCACGCCGCCACACGGCTCGGTGCCGACCGTGGCATTGTCGTGCTCAACACCGGCCCCGGCTATCGCGACCCCGAGAAGCGTGAGGGTTGGAACGAGCGGTCACGTCGCAATGCGCACCGATTCGGCGTGCCGGTGCAGGTGACGGAGCTGAACCTGCAGCAGGACTCGGTGGTGATGGACCGGCTCGCCGAGATCACCACACCCACGCTGGTGCTGGCCGGCTCGGCCGATCGGCCCGAGTACACCTCGTCGGGCGAGTACCTTCAACGCAAGATGCCGTCTGCACGACTGCAGGTCATCGAAGGTGGCGAGCACTCGATGCACGAGACCACGCACGCCCCCGACGTCGCCGCCGCCATCGAAGCCTTCGTCGCCGAACTACCCGCAAAGGACATCCAATGACCGACCTCCCTACCGATCTCCCGACGACAATGCGTCAGATCCACTCGCTGGTCACCAGCGACGCTCGGCTGGAGCTGTCGATCGGCGTCGTCGACATGCCGGTGCCCGCTGCGCATGAAGTGTTGGTCCGCGTGGAGGCGGCGCCGATCAACCCGTCGGACCTCGCGCTGCTGTTGGGAATGGCCGACATCTCGCAGGCGACATCGAGCGGTACCGGTGACGCAACGGTGCTCACTGCCCCGATTCCGCCCGCGATGTTCAAGGGGCTCACCGCCCGCGTCGGCGAGCCGATGCCAGTGGGCAACGAAGGTGCCGGCCTCGTCGTTGCCGCCGGCGACTCGCCAGAAGCGCAGGCGTTGCTGGGCAAGTTGGTCGGCTTCGTCGGCGGCGCCACCTACGGCGAGTACCGCGCCGCGACCGCGTTCATGTGCATGGAGCTTCCCGAAGGTGCAACCGCCGCGCAGGGAGCCTCGTGTTTCGTCAACCCGCTGACCGCGCTGAGCATGGTGGAGAACATGCGCATGGACGGGCACACCGCGCTCGTCCACACGGCCGCCGCTTCCAACCTTGGCCAGATGCTCAACCGCATCTGCATCGCCGACGGCGTGCAGCTGGTCAACATCGTGCGTCGACCCGAACAAGCCGAGATCCTGCGCGAGATCGGCGCCCTCCACATCGTCGACTCCAGCTCGCCGACGTTCCTCGACGACCTCACGCAAGCGCTCATCACCACCGGCGCCACCATCGCCTTCGACGCCATCGGTGGCGGCAAGTTGGCCGGCCAGATCCTTGCCTGCATGGAAGCGGCTGCGAACGCCAAGGCCACCGAGTACAGCCGCTACGGCAGTGACGTCTTCAAGCAGGTCTTCATCTATGGAGGCTTGGACCGTGGCCCCACCGAGCTGACCCGCAACTTCGGTCTCTCGTGGAGCCTCAGTGGTTGGCTGCTCACCCCGTTCCTGGGCAAGCTGGGCCTCGAGGGCATGCTGCGCCTGCGTCAGCGAGTCTCCGACGAACTGACCACCACCTTCGCCAGCCACTACACCGACGAGGTTTCACTGGCCGGTGTACTCAGCGTGGAGGCCGCGCAGACCTACGCCAAGCAGGCCACCGGTCAGAAGTTCCTGATCCGCCCCAGCGCGAACTAGAGCTGGCCAGGGTTACAGGTAGTAGCCGGTCACATCGATGATGAAGTCGGTGCTGCCGCCACCGCAGCGCACCCGAATCTGACGAGATGCGTCGAGCTTGACCGCGAGGCCATTAGCAAGGGTCGCGCCGTCGGCGGTCCAGTTGATCGACGATGTGGTTGGCGGCCCCGTCGGCGCCGTCGACGAGCCGGGCGTG
>JBBQMG010000165.1:0-8238 GCA_038328705.1 Acidimicrobiales bacterium
GTCGTGTCGATGCCGTCGACACGGACAACCCACTTGTCGCGCTGCTTACGCACCGTCGGCTGACCGGTTGCCTTCCACGACATACGTCACCTCCGTGCATTTCTGCGACCGGAGTTTGATACATCACTGATACATCGCTGATACATGAGCCGGTCGACGAGTGATGAACACTGTATCAGACCTGGTCAGGCTAGTCGGGGAGAGGAGACTCGAACTCCCGGCCTCCTGCTCCCAAAGCAGGTGACCTTGTCGACGCAGTGCGTTAACTCACTCAGAGTAGTCGACTTACCGAGAAGCGTGTTGACACCTGAACGAATCTGATATATCGTCATCTCCGGGTCGGATGCGATGCAGATGGCTCTCAGACGACGAAGCGGTCCGGACTCGGATGCCGAGCGGGTCGGAAAACCAAGCGTGGAAAGCCCCTCGAAGTACCCTCCCTCGGGAGGGGAAACGTGCGGTCGGAAGCGACTGGCAAGTACGGCTACGCAATGCTGAAGAGCCTGGATCGGGACGGACTCCGAGAGTCTCCTGGATCGCATCCGCCTAGCTACTTTGGAGGCAACCATGGGCCTTGGCGGGCTCGTTTCGCGACGCACAGCAATCTCACTGTTCGGTGGTGGCGTGCTCGCTGCGGCGATCGTGGGTAAGGCCGATGCTGCGCCGGACAGCCATACCCTGTGGATGCTCGATCCCGATTGGGGCAGCAGCCTGACGACGGATTCCGGGTCCGACACCAAGTTACGGTGTCGCTCACGCGCCTGCCACCTCGCTGCACCGCATCGCTTCTTCCTCTCGCGGTCCGATGCCATCTCCGGTCGGCTCCACCCATGCTGCCTGGCACAGCCCGTGGCCGTGAAGGTGTGCATCGACTTGAACCTGCTGCTTCCCTATTACACGGCGCGGCTCGGCGGCGTCGACACGCGCTGCGCGCAGCTGCCCGCTCCGCTGCGGTCAGCGCTGACCGACCGGTCCGCCTGTGAAGTTCCCGTCCCTGATTCGGCACCAACCACGACAACTGCCCCTGACGAGGCAGCTGTGCTTCCCCCGGCCGCCACCCTGCCTCCAGCCAGCACGGTTCCCTCGACCGGTACCGGGGCACTTCCTGCGACCGGCGCGAGTCCGGCGACCGACACCCGGGCATTGGCCAGCAGCCTTCCCTCGACCGGGACCAGCGCCGCCACGCTCGCCCTCGGAGCAGTGGCGGCAGTTGCGGCCGGTGCTGCGCTTCTCGCTGCGACCGACCACTCTGACACGATCTAGACATCGAACACAGCCGGGACCGGGACCTGGACCCCTCAGGTGTTCAACCGATCAGGATGGGGTCGGCTCGCCGGCGATCGTGAACAGTGGACGCCAGGCGGAATCGGGTCCGACCGGGAACAGCGTCGACGGTGCCTCGCCCTGGTTCGGCCAGCGCGCCTCGTACGGGAGGCCGCCGAAGAGCACCTTGTCCCCGGTGGTGTAGAGCGGTAGCGGGGTCCACTCGGGATGTGTGCCCGGCGGGACCGTGGTGAGGGTGAACGGCACGTCGTCGGGACTGACGGGACCGATCAGCGCCCACGGGGTGTCCCACGAGTTGGGAGTGACGGCCGAAGGGTCGAAGCCCTGCGTGTACCACTTCGCCTCATAGACCATGCCGCGACGAACGACCTTGAAGGAATCGGGGTACTGTGCGTCTGGCCGCCAGAGTGGGTATGGGCTAGCGGCGGGGTCGTCGACGATGATCGGTGGCCTGGTCACGGTCACGGAGTTGCCCTGCGGCAATGACGAGGTGCGACCGACGAGCACGGTGAAGACTCCGGCAAAGGCAAGCGGATCCTGCTCGACGCTGCTGCAGGTGTTGGAGAGCACCATCACGTCGGCAAACGAGGCACTGCACTGCGAGTCCCGGTTCAGCGACCAGATCGATACCCGGCCCAAACCCTTGGTCAGCGCAAAGTCTGACAGACCTTTCGCGTCGTCGAGCGTGAATATCTCGCCGGCGACGTCGTTCTGACCGATCATCGGAGTCGCTCCGAGCATCGCCCAGCGCTGCGATTCGTCGAGGTTGACCCCTTTGCCGCGGTAGATGTCGGCCAGTTGGGTGGCAGTCGCCTCCAGTGCTGATTTTGTCGCAGCCAGCATGTCGCCGATCGGGGCATCGGCGCTGCCGAAATTCATCGTCATTGCATTGACGCCGGTGAGAACGGTCCCACCTTCGAGCGTTGCGGTTACCAGCGCGATCCCATCCTTGGTGAGACCGCCGGTGGAGACCGGAAGAGTGATCCACACGTCGAGCTGGTCACCAGCCGCGGAACGGTCCTTCTGTACGGCGGCGATCGCCAGCGCGCGTCGTTCGATCGACGCGGTGTCGGCGAGGTCGGCGTTCTCGATGTCAAGGTCGATTGCGTGCAAGTCGTAGCGCTCGATGACCGAGCGGTATGCGTCCTCGAGCTTGGCTTGGTCGGAGCACGCGTACGCAAGCTCCTCGTTCGCCTGTCCGCCGAACGAGACCATGATCTCGCCACCGGCCGCACGTAGCTGTGTGATCCGCCGATCGAGCTCGAGGTCGCCGGCCGCCTGATCCATCGTGTATGTGCCACCCCAGCTGGGAGTGCACGGCTCCTTCGGGTCGGCAACGACGAACGCCAACGCGATGTCGCGAGCGGGGTTCGACTGTGGGTTCTGAAACTGATACGCGGGGGTGAGCGTCACGTCGATGTACGGCACACTCCACGACGTGTCGAGGATCGGGTCAGTCGTCTGCAGCTCTCGAGCACCGTAGGCGATGCCGCCGGCGATGACCCCGGCGACCGCCACAGCAGCCGCCACCCGGGACCAGGAGAGACTCTCAGCGGGAGCGACCGACAGTTCGTCGACCTGATCCTCTTCGTGGTCACTCTCGGTCGCGCTGGCCGACTCGTCGGCACTCCGCGCAGTTGCGCCCGTGTTCCTGTTGCGTCTGAGACCCACCGAACCCTACTTCCGAACTCTGCGCGAGGCCGCGCAACGTCTCTCATGAATCATCGGACAATCGCGCGACAAACCTGAGACTTTCTTGAATTTCTCTCATTTCGAGAGCCAGGTCTGCCGATACCAAAGTGCCGATTCATCCGACGTGCGGTGGCGGCGCGCGAGAGAGCTGTCGGTGGGCAGCGGAAGAGAGATGACCGATGGCCAGGAAACGGACCAGACGAACCGAAGGTGGCGCGCGACGCCAGTGGGGCAGTGATCACCGCGACCAGCCGATCCCGGCAGTGGCGCCACCGATCTCGGATCGCCGGATCATGATCGGGCGCATGGCGATCGTGCTCACGGTGTCCGCGTGGTTCGCCTACCTGTTCCTCACGATCGTCCAACAGTTCGTCGAAGGCGAAGCCTCGAGCGCCCGCCTGGTGATCGAGGCAATCGTCTACGTCGTGGTGGTCACGGCGCTGACGGCATCCGCGATGGCCTACCTGATCACTCGCATCGGGTTCTTCTACCGCGCTCGCGCCCACCGCCGCGAACCTCGCGCGGAAATCGACCACTTCTTCACTCAGTCCGTGCCCACCGTGACGGTGCTGGTGCCCTCCTACCAAGAGGACGAGCGGGTCGTTCGCACCACCCTGTTGTCGGCGGCACTGCAGGAGCACCCGCACCTGCGCGTCGTGCTCCTGATCGACGATCCGCCGAACCCGACGACCGCTGCCGCCAGGACACTCCTCGAAACGGCGCGAGCGCTGCCGGCCAAGATCGAAGACGAACTGTCTATGCCCTTCACCCACGCGGTCGAGGCCTTGGAGCACTTCGAGAACCTGCAGATGGGTGATCGCCAGCCGTCCACCGACGACATGCGTGAGCTCGCATCGCACTACGAGTTCTCGGCGAAATGGCTTCGTGAGCTCGGTGACCGCCAGGAGATCATCGACCATGCCGACACGTTCTTCGTCGAGCACGTCCTGGGAGATCTGGCCGTCGACCTCGAGACCATCGCCGGCGCGTTGAACGCCGGCGCCGACGAGGGTGCGAGCCTCACCACCGACCGCCTGCTCGAGCTGTATCGACGGTTGGTTGCCACGTTTCGCGCCAAGCTCACCAGCTTCGAGCGCAAGCAGTACGTGTCGTCGTCGCACGCTGCCAACAAGGCAATGAACCTGAACAGCTACATCTCCCTCATGGGTGGGAGCTACCAGGAAATCGCCACGCCGCTGGGTCGCGCACTCGTACCGTGCTCGCCGCGTCATGCCGACCTCACCGTTCCCGACCCGGACTACGTGCTCACGCTCGACGCCGACAGCGTTTTGCTTCCTGAGTACTGCGTGCGCATCCTCTATCTGCTCGAGCAGGCAGGTCACGCAAAGGTCGGTGTCGCGCAGACCCCCTATAGCTCGTACCCCGGCTCGGCCACTCGCATCGAACGCATTTCCGGTGCCACCACCGACCTCCAGCACATCGTGCACCAGGGCATGACCCACTACGACGCGACGTTCTGGGTGGGCGCCAACGCACTGCTGCGCAAGCGTGCGCTCGACGACATCGTCGAGATCGACCACGAGGGCAACTGGGAGATCAAGCGATACATCCAGGACCGCACCGTCATCGAGGACACCGAGTCGACCATCGACCTGGGAATTCATGGTTGGTCGTTGTACAACTACCCCGAGCGTCTGGCGTACAGCGCCACTCCTCCGGACTTCGGTTCGCTGGCCATCCAGCGTCAGCGGTGGGCGAACGGCGGTCTGCTCATCCTGTCCAAGCTGCGTGAGCAGTCGAAGGCTCGCCGCGAGCGGGGCGAGCGCAACCGGTTCGGCGAGGTGTTTCTGCGCGTCAACTACATGGCGTCCATCTTCTGGTCGTCGCTGTGCCTGCTGATTCTGTTGGTCTACCCGTTCAACAGCGGACTACTGAAGCCAGTGCTACCTCTCATCGCGCTCCCCTACTTCCTGATGATGGCGAGTGATCTGCGCTACTGCGGGTACAAACGCCTCGACGTGCTGCGCATCTACGGGTTCAACCTGATCCTGCTGCCGGTGAACCTGTCCGGCACGTTCGCGTCGGTGCTGCAGTTGATCACCGGCGAGAAGAGCACCTTCAAGCGCACTCCGAAGGTTCGCGATCGTACGTCGGCACGCGCCCTGTTCATCCTCGCTCCTTGGGCGTTGATCGTGTACTCCGCCTACAACGCGGTGCTCGACGTGCAGCGTCAGCAGTGGGGTCACCTGTTCTTCGCGGCGCTCAATGCATCGCTCGCACTATACGCAATGGTTGCGTTCGTCGGGATCGGCAACAGCATCGTCGACCTCTGGTTGCAGCTGCGCAGCTGGTTGTACAAGCCGACCACGCCGAAGCTCGCACCGGTGGCCAAGGGTGCCGCCAACATCCAGACGCCTTCGGGCGCACTCGGTGACTGGGCGTCCGTGTTGCACACGGGCACTCTCGGCGATCGGGCGCGGGTCACCGCCAACCCGTCACGCCCTGCTTCAGCAGATGTCACCGCCGAACCGGCTCCGCCGTTGCATCGTCGCCGGCCTGCGACGGGCTCCAATCAGCGTTCGGAGGTGTACGAGGAGTACACGTTCTTCACCGTCTTCCAGCCCATCATCGATCTGGTCACCGAACGACCGGTCGGGTACGAAGCGCTCACCCGTTTTGCCGACGGACAGTCTCCGCAGGAGAGCCTCGCTGCCGCCGACAGTGCTGGCATCGGGATCGAGCTCGACGCGGCCCTTGCGCACGCCGCGCTCGCCTCGGCGCACGCGCTACCGTCGGGTACCTGGCTCGCCATCAATGTGTCCGCCGGCTTGGCCCTACAGGGCGAGCTGCTCGCAGACATCGCGGCGCAGGCACCGTGTCCATTGGTCATCGAGGTCGACGGTTCCGTCGACCTGGCCAGCCTCGTCGACGGCCCGCTCGGGAACCTCCCCGGCGTGATGATCGCGATCGATGACGCCGGGGCCGGCTACGAGAGCCTGGCTCGCATCGAAAAGGTGAAGCCGTCGTTCATGAAGCTGCACCGTGATGCGGTGACCGGTATCGAGAGCGACCCAGCGAGGCGCACGTTCGTGAAGACGCTCGTCACGTTCGCCGACGAGTACGGCTGCAAGATCATTGCTGAAGGTGTCGAGACCGAAGCCGAGCGCAACGCGTTGCGTGATGCTGGTGTGCACCTCGGTCAGGGCTACTTCGTGGGCCGCCCGGTTCCCATCGACCGTATGCACAGCGACATCTCACAGCAGTAGTTCTGCGCGATGCGGGTCGAGTGCATCACAGGCCCTCGATGGAGAACTATCGTCCTGCCATGGCAATGGTCGATCATGAGACGAAGTGGCACCTACGCGGCAACTGGGCACCGGTGCTCGACGAGGTCACCGAGTCGCAGTTGCGAGTCGATGGCAACATCCCCATCGAACTGCAAGGCGTGTACCTGCGCACCGGCCCCAACCCGAGCACCGGACGTTCGGACCATTGGTTCTTCGGCGACGGCATGGTGCACGGCGTGCGTTTGGCCGGTGGCAAGGCCGAGTGGTATCGCAACCGCTTCATCGACACGCCCAACATCAGCGACCCGCTGGCCAACCCGATGGAGGGCATGGGCGACCTCAGTCGCGGCACGGGCAACACCAGCGTCCACGTGCACAACAAAGAGATCCTGTGTCTGGAGGAAGGGCACTGGCCGTGGCGCATCGACCACGAGCTCAACACCGTCGGCGTCCAGAACTACGGTGGTCTGTTGACGTGCGGTATGACTGCGCACCCGAAGATCTGCCCGATCACGGGCGAGCTGCTGGCGTTCAGCTATCTCAACCCGGGGCCCGAGCCATTGCGCTACATCCGCGTCAGCCCCGATGGTGTGCTGCAGCAGTTGGAGAGCATCGCGCTGCCGAAGATCGTGATGATGCACGACTTCAATGTCACCCGCAACTACGTGATCTTCATGGACCTGCCGGTGTGTTTCGATCTGTCAGCGCTCGCGACTGGCCTGCCGTTCAAGTTCGACCGCGACAACGGGGCACGCCTCGGCGTGATGCCCCGCAACGGCGGCAATGCCGACATTCGCTGGTTCGAGATCGACCCGTGCTACGTGTTTCACCCGGTGAATGCGCACGAGGCGGGCGACACCATCGTGCTGCACGTGTCACGCATGAACGAGGCATTCGGCAGCAGCAACGATGACTACGCCGAGGTCGGTCGACTCACCAGGTGGACCATCGACCTGGTGGCCGGCACGGTGACCGAGGAGGCAATCGACTCGCGGGCAGGCGACTTCGGCCGTATCGATGATCGCCTCGTCGGTCTCGACGCAAAGTACGCATACCTGATGGCGTTGGCCGGCGAAGGCAACAGCGAAGAGCCTGTCTACGGGTCGTCGCTGTACAAGTACGACCTCCGGACCGGGGCATGCGTCGAGCATCATCTCGGCGAAGGTGTACGTGGCGCCGAGCCCGTGTTCGTGCCCGCGTCGACGACCTCCGGTGAGGACGAAGGCTGGGTGCTCAGCTTGGCGCACGACACCACCAGCGACCAGTCGAAACTGCTGATCATCGACGGTCAGCGCTTCAATGCCCCGCCGGTGGCCGTCGTTCACCTCCCCCGCCGAGTCCCCTACGGAGCCCACGGCAACTGGGTGCCCGACACCGCAGTCGCGAACTCGTCCAGCAAGGGGTGATTTCAACCCTCCGGTGAGGACTATCGGTCGGACCTGTGGGACTGAGCGACCGAACGCGTCGAGCCTCAACTACGTCGCCGGCTCGACGGTGCCCAACGGAGTGGCCGCCAAGGTTGGATCCAACGCGAAGGTGTGCCTCTTCGTATCCGATGGCACCCACCTGCTCACCGATGTGGCGGGCTACTTCACCTCATGATGCGAACCCGAACGGTCTCCTGGCCTAGGTAGCCCGCCCGCCTCGGACCATCCTTTGCCCAAGTTCACCTCTTTCAGATTTGCTTCGTCGCTTCGTGGCGAAGGCCCGTCTGATCGAGGTGAACTTGCGCGTACACGGTCGCGTCCGCAGGGGCCACCGCGTCCGAATGAGGTGAACCGGGACCCACACTTCACCGGCGGCGTACGCCAAGGTCGACCGAGGTTGCAGCACGCCAAAACGCAAATGACCAGCGCCTTCGCGCTGGTCATTTCGTGTCGAAGGGGGGACTTGAACCCTTGCTGCGGCCATGTCCGACGGTGTTGCCCTGTGTTTTCCAGTCCAGCTCAGCGACCTCTTCGTCAGAGCGCACGTCCGTCCGGTGGTGACCAATGTCGGGCAGTGCTGGCATTTC
>JBBQMG010000166.1:0-8068 GCA_038328705.1 Acidimicrobiales bacterium
GTCGACCCGCAGCTGCCGCTGTCGACCTTCACCCTTCAGACCGCAGTGACCGCCGGTGAGTCCACGGCTCCGACCACTTGGACCGACCAGACGGCAAACCTGCCGGCATCGGTAACGGTTGATCCCGGTCTCGTCGCTGGCGCGGCGATCTGGGTTCAGATCACGGACTCGACGACAGCCACAAACATCCTCACGGCCTTCCTGGTGGTGTGATGCTGACCTACGATGTGGAGACGATGGACAAATCAGCAACGATCGACCGCCCGACAAAGTCGATTGATCGCGGCTCCCGTCCGTCACGACCACTCTTGTCGAAGGTGGTGCTCGTCATCGGCCTCGTGCTGATGATGGGCGCCATCCTCGGCATTCGAGGTTGGGGTCCGTTCGCCGACAAGTCATCGAGCACCTCGGCCGCCGGTGCAACCGTGCCGACGAGCAGAGAGTTCGAAGACACGTACGGCATTCGCCTCAGCTCGGTCGACATCACGGCCGCGGGTGGCATGATCCAGATCCGCTACCAGATCCTCGACGGCGACAAGGCCGAAGCGATGCACAGCGACGAGTCCGCTGCGGCCGTCATCGGCCCCGACGGGCATGTCTATTCCGACCCTGGCATGGCCGGGCACAGCCACGTCGGCAAGGTCGGCGCTGCCGGTACCAGCGACAACCTGTTGCTCGCCAACGCCGGCGGCGGTCTTCGCCCCGGCATGAAGGTCACTGTACGTATTGGCGACCTCGAACTGCGCGGTGTGCCAGTCGACTGACGGCTGACACTCCTACACTCGCAGCCATGTCCCGTCGACTCAGTTTCCTCGCCGCCGCGCTCGTGCTCCTTGCCGCCTGCAACGACTGCAGTAGCAAACCGTGTAAGGAAGGCATCACGTTCTATCTCACCGGTGTCGCCGGCACTCTCTCGCCGGGAACGAAGGAGCAGCTCACTCTGTGCTTCGATGGGAAGTGCGACGACATCACGATCTCGCGATCCGATGTGGGTGGAACCCAGTTCGTGCCGTTCGACGGCGTCGGCAAGAACGGCGATCACACCATCACTGTTCAGGGTGACGGATCATTCGCAGGCAGTTACACCGGCCCGCTGCCCACGTTCGAGCAGAAGCCCAACGGTTCATCCTGCGGCGGGTGCCCCATCGGCGCAGTGAAGATCGGCGCCGACGGCACACTCACCCCTGGCTCCGCAGTCACCCCCGATACCACCGCCCCGGCCACGACCGGCGGCTGACCCTGTGAAACGCCGCGGCGTTGCACTGCTGTGCGCGGTCCTGGGGTTCCTCGTCATCCCGGCAAGTCCGGCACTTGCGCATGCCGAGTTCCTCGGCTCCGACCCTGCCGACGGCGCCGTGCTGTCCCAGGCCCCCGAGTTCGCACAGCTGCGCTTCAGCGAGGAAGTGCTGCTCAAGGCCAGCACCGTCACGCTGCTGCAGCTGGGTTCCGGCGACAGCACCGAACTGCCGCTCGTCGCTGCCGACGGTGGGGCGACCATAGAGGCAAAGCTGCCCAAGCTGGCGCGCGGGGGTTACATCCTGCGCTTCGTCGCCATCGACCCGGCCGACCTGCACAAGACCGTCGGGACGATCTCGTTTGGCATCGGTGTCGAGGCGCCGCCGTCGCAGGAAGGTTCCCGCATCGACGGCTCGGGGTGGACGGTGGGCATCCGAACTATCGCCGACGGACTGCTGCTGCTCGGTGTCGGGGCGGTAGTCGTCATAGTGCTCGCCGTGCGTCGGAAGATCGATGCGATCGACGGGTCCACCCGACTGGCAGCGCGCTGTCTCGCTGCGACGGCCATCGGATGGTTCGCGCTCTTCCTCGCCGATGTCGGCGATGTGGGCTGGCAACACGCCGATTGGACAACGCTGATCACCGGCAGCGACCCCGGCCGTCGGGCATTGGTCGGCCTACAGCTGGCGGTGGGGTCGTGGTGGGCGGCACGAATGTTGCGCAATGCGCCTGCCCCCGCACGATGGTTCATCTCCCAGTGTCTGGGCGTGATCGCCGGCGCGTTCGTGGCGACCGCTGCGTTCGGGGGCCACGCCGGCGTCGGTGGCAACTACGTGGTGGGTATCGTCCTGCGCACGCTGCACTACGGCTCACTCGGCATCTGGATCGGCGCGGTCGCTGCTGCGTGGCTTCTCGGTCGCAAGATCCCTGAGCTGCGGGCACTGTGGCCCGAGGTCAGCCGGCTGGCCGCGTTGGGGCTGGCCGTCACCGGTGCAACCGGGTTGCTGCTCAGTGGGCGGGTGGTCGCGACGGTCACCGCGCTGCTCACCACCACCTACGGTCGGGCGATCGTCGGCAAGCTTGCCGTGCTCGCCGTGCTCGCGATCATGGGCCTCATGGCCGCTCGCCGTGTGGCTGGTGGCAAGGCACCGGCCCGAGTGCCACTCGAGCTCGCCGTGGCGTGCGTCGCGCTCGCGCTGGCCTCGCTGCTGGCCAGTTCGGCGCCCGCCCGTGGCGAGCAGTTCTCGCCGGTGCCGCCCAACCTTCCCCAGGTCGTCACCGGTGATGTACGCGACCTCACCGTGAGCGCGTCGATCGAACCGGGGCGCCCTGGACCGAACCTGGTGCAGGTGCGGGTGCTCGACACACGTCGGCCGCCACTCGGTGTGATCGAGTCAGTGGTGGTGCGCCTCGTCAGGGGCGATGGCGCCACAGTGGCCGAGCGTGAAGGCGTTCCCGACAACGGGGTGCTCGAGTGGGCCGACATCGCGATCGACAATCCGGGCAGCTATCGCATCGAGGTCGGGGTCGCTCGCCCCACCGTGCCCGTGCCGGTCTTCGTTTCCACCTGGCAGATCGATCGCCGTCCAGTTCCGCGGGCGGAGACGGTGCTCTCCACTCGGGCATGGGCACCCATCGCAGCGCTGAGCGCAGCCGTGTGGCTGGTGATCGTCGGCCTGGTCGGTTGGCTGGTGCGGCGACGTGGTCAGGCGTCGAACCGGTAGCCGTTGCCGCGCACGGTCACCAGGTGTCGCGGCGAGTCGGGGTTGGCCTCGATGCCGCGGCGCAGTCGGTGGACGTGCTCGGTGACGGTGGCGACGTTCTGCCACTCGGGCTCGCTGTGCCACACCTGCTGTAGCAGCTCCTCGCGAGTAAATGCCTGCCCAGGACGGGCGGTGAGGAACGCGAGCAGGTCGAACGCGCGCGATGTGAGGGGGATGACTTGGGCGCGGACGGTGACAAGGCGGGCCGCAGTGTCGATCACGATGTTGCCGAAGGTGAGCACCGGGTTGGGTGCGGCCGGCGCCACCCGGCGCAGCAGGCCGCGTACGCGGGCCACCAGTTCGCGCGGTAAGAACGGCTTCACCACGTAGTCGTCGGCCCCGATCTCGAGGCCGAGTACCCGATCGGCCTCGTCGCCGGCGGCCGTGAGCAGCAGCACCGGCACCAGACTGGTCTGGCGTATTGCCCGCAGTACTGCGAAACCGTCGAGCCCGGGAAGGTCGACATCGAGCACGACCACATCCACCCGCGAGGTGGCCAGAATCGCCAAGCCATCCTCACCGCTTTCGGCCTCGAATGTCGTGAACCCGGCCGCTACCAGGCGGTCGCGGACCAGCCGGCGAATATCGCTGTTGTCGTCGATCAACAGTGCAACGCTGCTCGTGGTTGTGTTCGTCCCATCAGACACCCTGCATACCTTACGAGACATTCACAAAATATTCCTGGCGTGTGACAAGAACGTCAGATACGGTTCGCCACGGGAGAAGCGGACATATGGCACGGGAGATGACTGGGCGCGGGCGCCCGTTCAATGGACGCAAAGTGGCGACAGCGCTGCTCTTCGCGCCTCAACGCCGATTCGGCTCGCGTCGAGTCGAATCACTCGCAACTCGCGAGCGGGAAATCGCTCACGAAATGGAGCTCTTGGCCAAAGCCAGCCAGGCGATCGCTCACGACCTGCGCAACGTCTTCGCAGTGGTCAAAGCATCCGCCGTCGATCTGTACGACGAGATGCACGGTCGCAAGGCCGGTGCCCTGGTGCTCGAGATCCTGCATGCGTCCGAGAGTGGACTGATGGCCACCACGGATCTCATGAAGGCTGGCCGGCTCCCGTACGCCGAGGAACATCCCATCGACCTCCGCCTGCACACCAGTGAACTTGAGCCGATGCTGCGTCGCCTGGCCACCCCCGCCGTCACGCTGGAGATGTCGTGTGGCGACGCGTCGGCATTCGCTCGCATCGACGGCACCAGCATCCTGCAGATTCTGGTGAACCTGGTCGACAACGCGTCCGAGGCGACCCAGCGTCGAGGGACAATTCGAGTGCAGTGCGGCCGCGGGGTGCGCGCTGTGGACGGGTTCGCTCCGGTTCCTGTCGCGTTCATCGTCGTCTCGGACAACGGATCAGGTATTGCCGCCGACCAGATCGAACGCATCTTCGACACCGGCTTCAGCACGAAGACCGGCACCCATTGCGGTCTGGGCCTGGCGCTCGTGCAGCGCACCGTCACCCGTTGTCGAGGTTGGATCGATGTCCAGTCGACGCCGGACCAGGGCACATCGTTCCGAATTGAGTTCCCCCTGGTCGAGCCGGCCGACTCCGGGCTCGCCCTGGTGGTGGTGGCGGACGACCATTCCCGTCAGCTACTCGTCGACGAGCTGCAGCTACAGGGCTTTCGGGTTCTGTCCGCCGCCGACGCCCTCGACGCGTGCGACCTGATGATCGGTGGCATCATCGCCGACATCGCAGTGCTGGATCCTGCCGCCGCCGCAGACCGCGGGTTGTGGCACATGGCCCGCCTGCATCACGTGCAACGGCTTGCAGGAGTAGGGGAGGGCGCCGGTCTTGTTTCGTTGCCGACCACTCGCGCCGAGGGCAGGGCGCTGCTCGATGGCTGCACCGGAGTGATGCTGCAGTCGCCAATCGTCCCGCCTGCGTCGAGCCTGCCGCCCGTCAACCCGCGGTGATCTCGCGCAAGAACGCTTCCGCTTCCGCGCGGTGGCGTGTGCGCTTCATCGGGGGCAGTGCCTTCACGATGTCCCACCGATAGTTGGCCTTTCCCAGCCGCGGGTCCATCACGGCGACCACGCCGCGGTCGTTGGTGGTGCGAATCAACCGGCCGGTCGCTTGCGCGAGCAGCATCGAGGCACGCGGCAGATCGATCTGACCGAACGCAGCCGCGCCGAGCAGGTCGCGGCGAGCGGACAACAGCGGGTCGTCGGGCCGCGGGAACGGGATGCGATCGATGACCACCAGGCTGAGCGTACGGCCCGGTATGTCGACACCCTGGAAGAAGCCAGCGGTCGCGAACAGGCACGAGTGCTCGTCCTCGCTGAACGCTTTGACCAAGGCTGTCTTGGGCAGGTCACGTTGGGTGAAGATCGGCACGTCCACCTTCAGCCGAACGGCTTCCGCTGCCGCGTCCATGGCCTTCCAACTGGTGAACAGCGCCAACGTACGGCCGCCGGCGGCAGTGATCAGGGCAGCCAGTTCTTCGTGCACAGCCGGGCCGAATGCGGGCGAGCGCGGGTCGGGCATGTGGATGGCGCAATAGAGCATTGCGTGGTGTTCGTAGTCGAACGGACTGCCCACGTCGAGCTCACGGAACCCGCTGGACGGCAGACCGACGCGAGCGCCGAGCGAGGCAGGAATGGTTGCGCTGGCAAGGATGGCGGCGCGCTGCGACCAGATGCCGTTGAACAGGACACCCCCGACTTCCAGCGGTGCGATCTCCAGCCGGGGGTAGTCGGGGCCGCCGCTGACGAAGGCCACGAAGCCCTCGCGATCGTCCAGCGCGAGGTCGATGCTGTCCTGCAGGCGGGTGGCCAACTGTTGGCCGCGCATCTTGCGTGCCTTCGCGTCCTCGACCGTCGATTCGATTGCCGCCAGCGCGGTCAGCGCCTTCTGCACGCGACCGCGCACCTCGACGAGCATCGTTTGAACGGGCTCCGGGAACGGTCGTGGTAGGCGTTGGCCGAGAAACGGAACGAGCGCGTCGCGCACGAGTAGCGACGACTCGGCAACACCGCCGACCAGCTTCGGGTCATCGATGATCCGCTTCAGCGCTGCGGCCAGTGTGGTGAAACGACCGCCCGCGACCTGCACGCCAACGGTGTCGCTCATGATGTCTTCCAGCTGGTGCGCCTCGTCCATCACCACCACGTCGTGCTCGGGCAGCAGCATTCCGCCGCTGCCCACGTGCAGCCCGTAGAGATGCATGTTGACCACCACCACGTCGGCGACCGATGCCTTCGTGCGGGCAGCTTCGGCGAAGCACACTGCGCCCATCGGGCAACGGGTGGCGCCCGGGCATTCATCGCTGCCCACGCTGACGGCCTGCCACGCCTTGTCACTGGGTGCCCAGTCGAGCGAGGCCTGGTCGCCGGTGTCGGTGGTGCCCGACCAGGCGACGAGCTTGTTGATCTCCACCTTGGTGGCGGCGGCGAACTCTTCGAGTTCCAGTTGGCCCTTGTCCGCTCCTTGCACCTCACGAACGCGCTGCATGCAGACGTAGTTGCTGCGGCCCTTGAGTACTGCCCAGTCGAACGGAATGCCCAGGTGAGCTTCCAGAAACGGCAGGTCCTTGGCCGCCAACTGGTCCTGCAATGCCTTGGTCGCGGTCGCGACGACCACTCGTTTGCCGGCGACGATGGCCGGCACGAGGTAGCCCAGTGTCTTGCCGGTCCCGGTTCCGGCCTGAACCACGAGGTGCTTGCCCGTCGCGATGGCATCAGCCACAGCAAGTGCCATCTCTTGCTGCCCCGGTCGCTCCTCCGCCGCGGGTAGTGCGGCGACGACTCGGGCAAGACCCTCGGTGACGCCGCTACCCACTGGGCGTCGAGCAGGGCGAGTGCGGTCGGGTCACGTCGGCCACGCTACTCAGCGACGAGGGCTGCCACCCGGCTTCGGGTCGAGGGCGGTGGCGGCGCTGCGGCCGGAGAGCACCGCGCCCTCCACCTTGGCGCCACCGAACGCGTCGCCAGCGAACATCAGCGGCGGTAGGCCCTGCGCCAACAGGTGACGCCGAGGATGCACATCCACCGGGCGCGCGTAGCGCCAGCGTTGCACCTGCGTTGCAGACGGTGCGGCGGGCAACCCTGCCGCTTCGAGCAGCGCGGCGACCACGAGTTCGTCGGGTGACGACCAGTGTTCGCGACTGAAGTCGGCCGTGGCGTGGATGGTGACTGCCGGCGATGCTGAGATGCCCTTGCGCTGATTGTCGGCCATCCAGTCGATCGGTCCGTCGTCGGGATCCACCGCACCTGGCTCGGGCAGCCCGCTGGGCCCGTCGAGTACGGCCAGCACCGCCAGGCACGGTTCGTAGCGAATGGCCGTCAGCGCGGCCAGGTCGTCGGCTGCCAACACGACCTCGCCGGCGGCGAGCAGCGCGAGTGATTGCGGCACCGGTGGCGTCAGAACGATTGCATCGGCCTGCAGCGAGTGATCTCCGATGGTGATCGTCCAACCGTCCGCGCCATCGGCGCGGGTGATGGAGGTGGCTGCTGTGCCGGTGCGCACGTCGAGCCCCGCGGCCAGGTGCTTGACCACGGCGTTCATGCTCTCGGTCCCGCGGAAGCGGGTGTGGCCGTCGGCGTCGACGATGCCCGCCGGGCCGAGCCTGCCGCGGAACCACGGCTGGGCCACCCCGGCTGCCTGCCAGCCGGAAACCTCTGCCGCGAACTCGTCGGTGTGCGTGGTGAAGAACTGTGCACCGTGGTCGAGGGTCGCATCGCCCACTCGCCTGGTGGCCATTCGACCTCCGACACCGCGGACCTTGTCGATCACCACCACCTCATGGACATCGTCGAGGGAACGGGCGGCGGTGAGCCCCGCGAGACCGGCACCGACGACAACGATTCGCATCGCCCCAACCTACGCAGCGCGGGGTCAATTGACGCTGGCTGCTGTGATGGTGTCCGTGTCAGAGGGTCGCGCGCCGCCAGTGCTGTGTCGCCGAGATGATCGCGTCGGAGACCACCGAGTCCGCTGAACCCAGGTGCGAGTGCCACGCCGTCGGTGCGAGTGCCACGCGCCCGTGCGAGTGGGTACTCGTACCCCGGGGTGCGAGTACCCACTCGCATGGATCCCTGCCACTCGGATCGACGCGGT
>JBBQMG010000167.1:0-7952 GCA_038328705.1 Acidimicrobiales bacterium
CGAACAGGCCGCACACACGACATCACCGAGACACCGATCAATCACGATCTTCCGCCCATCTGCAGCCTTCCGGCCAGCACGATGGACAGCCCACTTCCGCCCGCTGCCGTTTCGCACGACCGGGGAGACATCCCGGCGGCAACAGCGAACCGGAGGGCTGCAGATGGACGGACGACGCAGGTCAGTACGCAATGAGTGACGCACCCTTCCACCACCTGCCGGTGATGGTCCACGAAATCGTGGCCCTCTACGAGCAAGTGCCACCTGGGTTCGTGCTCGACGCAACACTGGGCGGAGGTGGTCACGCCGAGCAGCTGCTCGATCGTTGGCCGCACGTGAAGGTCCTCGGCATCGACCGCGACGAATATGCACTTGCCGCCGCGCAAGTCCGTCTCGCCCGCTTCGGTGATCGATTGCGTGTGTACCACTGCCGGTTCGACCGCCTCGAAGAAGCCATGGAAGCACTCTCCATCGAATCCCTGTCCGGTACTCTCTTCGACCTCGGTGTCAGCTCACCGCAGCTCGATGTCGCCGAGCGTGGTTTCAGCTATCGCAACGATGCTCCGCTCGACATGCGCATGGACCAGTCGCAACCGTGGTCTGCTTCCGATGTCGTCAACGGCTATCCGGCCGACCAGCTCGCTCGCGTGCTTCAGCAGTACGGCGATGAGCGATTCGCCCGCAGAATCGCTGCTGCGATTGTCGCGGCCCGGCCAATCCAGACAACGGCCCATCTCGCCGAAGTGGTGGTGTCGGCGATCCCGGCGCCGGCGCGCCGCACTGGTGGACACCCGGCCAAGCGCACCTTCCAGGCCATCCGCATCGAGGTCAACGGCGAGCTCGACGCCCTGCCAACGGCGCTCGACGCGGCGATGGATCGGACCGTGCCCGGTGGCCGTGTGGCAGTGCTCTCGTACCATTCCGGTGAGGATCGGATCGTGAAGGAGCACATGCGGTCGGCGGCAACGGGCGACTGCCCGTGCCCGCCCGAATTGCCGTGCGTGTGCGACGCAGTGCAGACGGTGCGCCTGGTGCGCGGCGTTCCCAAGACACCCTCGAAGGACGAGCAGAGCAGCAATCGACGAGCAGCCAGCGCACGGTTGCGGGTGGTCGAGCGAATTGTCGACACACCCACGCGCGGCTGGCGCTAGTTCGAAAACATCCACGGCGGGACAGCAGGCAGGACAGAGGGACGCGACATGGCAATGGCAGCTCGCAGTGAGCGAGTGACGACGGTACGCAGCAGGGTTCACGGTGGTGGTGCCGCTGAAGCGCGAGTGATGGTGAAGCGCACTGCCGCTGTCGCCAATGTCGCTCCGCGCCCGCAGCTGGCCGTGGTTCCTCGTCAACGCCGAACGGCTCGTCTCATCGCCGCCGGTTGCACCGTGGTGTTCGGACTGATGCTGGGCGCTGCTGCCTTCCAGACGCAGCTGGCCCGCCGACAGCTGACGATGGACACCATGGACCGCAACATCCGAACTGCACACGAGACATACGACGTGCTGCGTCGCGAACGTGCGGAGTTGCGCTCTCCGGGTCGGCTGGCTGACGAGGCCGGCAAGTTGGGCATGGTACCGGCCACGCAGACAGAGTTCGTGCAGCTCGACGCCGACGTCGTTGCGGTCGTGCAGCGCAGCGGTGCCGACAGCTCCGGCGTGGCCGATGCATCCATCGATGAAGAGTTCCAGCAGTACGCCGACGTCAAGGCCGAAGCCGGCGGTGCTCCGTGAGTACCGACACTCGCCGTCGCCGCGCCGCGGCAGCTCCCGCCGGTAGCGCACGAACGGTCACCGTCGACCCGCGCTTGCGCCGAGGTGAGACGGTCGCGCCGTCACGACCACATGCTCGGCGCCAGCCGACGACCACGACCAACGCCAAGGCCTCGAAGAAGCCTTCGGCTACGACCAGAACGGTGCCAGCCGAACGCAGTCACAAGCCCGTCAAACGGGGACATCAGCCGCCCGACCGTTCGCGGCGCCCGATGCAGAAGCGGGTCAAGTCGACCAAGCGACCCAAGCGCACCACACAGCCTGCCGGCATCAACCTGACCTTCCGTGCCGGTGACAGTCGAGGCCGGTTGGTTGCCGTCTTCGTGATCAGCGTGCTGCTCTTCGTTGCGGTCGTTGCCCGCGTCGCGTTCTTGCAGACCGCCGGCTCGGAGTCGCTGGTTGCTGCCGGCAAGGCGCAGCGCGTCTCGGAAGCCATTCTGCACGCGCCGCGCGGCACGATCTTCGCTCGTGACGGCGGCGAACTGGTTATGAGCGTTCCCAGTAGCACGCTGATCGCCAACCCCAAGCTCGTCACTGACCCAGCCGGTGTGTCGTCGCTGCTGGGCACCATGTTGCAACTGGCACCTGACAAGCAGCAGTCGTTGCTGGTCGCGTTCACCGCCAAGGACAAGAGTTTCATCTACGTCGCCCGCCAGATCGACGATGACCTTGCCGACTCGGTGATGGCGCTCAACATCAGTGGTATCGACCTACTGCGTGAGGACCAGCGCATCATGCCCAGCGGTGAGGTCGGTCGCAGCCTGTTGGGGCGCACAGACATCGACGGCGTAGGCACCGCTGGGGTCGAGCTCCTCTACAACGCTGAACTCACTGGAGTCGACGGCGAGCGAGTGCGCGAGCACGACGCCAGAGGTCGCTCGATCCCCGGGTCGGGCGCGACCACGACAGAGCCGGTGCCCGGCAACGACTTGATTCTCACCTTGGACCGATCGCTGCAGTTCCAAGTCGAACAGGCATTGGTCGCGCGAGTGGAAGCATTGAGTGCCAAGGGTGGTGCCGTCGTGGTGATGGACACAGCGACCGGCCAGATCTACGCCATCGCCAACGTGAGCCGCGGTGACGACGGTGTCGTGGCCGTCACCGCTGCCAACCTGGCTGCCGTGGAGCCGTTCGAACCCGGCTCGGTTGCGAAAGTCTTCAGCCTCTCCGCCGTCGTCGATACCGGGGTCGCAACACCGGACACGGTGATCGAAGTCCCCGGCCGGATCGTCTACGACCGTGGCACGGCCTGGGAGCACACGATCAACGACGCCGAGCCGCACAACAAGGAGCCGATGTCGCTACGCCACATCATCGTGCACTCGTCCAACATCGGCACGCTGCTGTTGACGGACGAAGTCGGTACTGAACGTTTCGGCAGCTACCTCGAATCTTTCGGATTCGGTCAGAAGACAGCGCTCGACTTCCCCGACGAGAGTGCAGGCATCTATAAGCCGGCGTCTGAGTGGCAGGGCACCGAGAAGCAGTCGCACAGCTATGGCTACGGTTACTCGGTCACCGCCCTGCAGCTCACAGCCGCCGTGAACACGGTGGCCAATGGCGGCGTGTACGTCGCACCGAAGCTGGTGGCCGCGACCATCGGCGCCGATGGCGAAGTGGTGGATACGGCCCCGTCTGCAACCCACACGGTGATCAAGCCGTCGACGGCGGCGACGATGACCGACATGATGAAGGACGTAGTGTGCGAGGGCACCGGCAAGGATGCGCGGATTGCCGACATCTCCGTCGCAGGCAAAACTGGCACTGCCTACAAGGTGCAGGACGACAAGACGTACGGTGCAGCCGGTACCCGTGCGTACCGCGCCTCCTTCGTCGGGTACTTCCCTGCGGATGCACCCAAGGTCACCATCCTCGCCACTATCGACGAGCCAGATCCCACGTCCAACGACCGCTTCGGCGGCAAGGCGGCAGCGCCGCTGTTCGCCACGGTTGCCACCGCGGCGATCCACGAATTGCAGATCACGCCCAACCCGGGCGACACAGGCTGTCCGGCCGCGGGATGACCCAGATGGCACGCATGCTCGGTGAGCTGATTGCCGACGCAGGGCCGCTGCGAGCAGTCGTGCGCGGCGCTACCGACGTCAGTGTCAGCGGCGTTGTCCACGACTCGCGAATGGTCGCGCCAGGCGTACTGTTCTGTTGTCTGCGCGGGTCCAACAGCGACGGTCATGCATTCGCGGCTGCGGCAGTAGAGGCCGGCGCCGCTGCGCTGTTGGTGGATCACGCGGTGGACTTCGATGTGGCGCAGGTTGTCGTACCCGACACGCGTGTCGCGATGGGGCCCATCGCGGCTGCGTTCTTCGGGCATCCGTCACGATCGCTGACCGTGATCGGTATCACTGGCACGAACGGCAAGACGACCACCACGAGTCTGCTCGCGGCCATTCTGGAATCCGCCGGGTTGCGCACCGGTGTCATCGGCACCCTCACCGGTAAGCACACCACGCCGGAAGCGCCAGAGCTGCAAGCACAGCTGGCCTCGTTCGTCGCGGCAGGTTGCGTAGCTGTGGTGATGGAGGTCTCCTCGCACGCGCTTGCGCTGCGTCGCGTCGACGGCACCCACTTCGCGCTTGCGGTGTTCACCAATCTCGGTCGCGATCATCTCGACCTGCATGGCACTCTCGAGCGCTATTTCGCCGCGAAGGCTGCGTTGTTCACACCATTCTTCAGTTCCCGGGGAATTGCCAACGTCGACGATCTACATGGTCGATTGCTGTTCGACGCTGCGTCCATTCCGATGGCGGCGTTCTCCAGCGGCGAGATGAGCGATCTTGTCGTGACGCCCACCGCTCACGAATACACGTGGCGCGGCCAGAACGTGCGAGTGGGTATCGGCGGGGCGTTCAACGCAATGAACAGCCTCGCCGCGGCCACCGCTGCCGCGGCGATCGGTATCGACGTGACCCTGGTTGCAGAAGGATTGAGCACGGCACCGCCGGTACCAGGTCGGTTCGAGCCGGTGAGCGCTGGGCAGGACTTCGACGTGATCGTCGACTTCGCCCACACGCCCGACGGGTTGCGCGAGGCATTGACCGCCGCACGCAATGCCGCCGGCGACGGCCGTGTGATCGCGGTGTTCGGATGCGGTGGGGACCGTGACCGTGAGAAGCGTCCCGAGATGGGCGCGGTTGCGGCCGAACTGGCTGACCGTGTGGTGGTCACCTCCGACAACCCTCGCTCCGAGGACCCGATGGCGATCATCAATGCCATCACTCAGGGGGTACCCGGCGGCTACCGTGACCGTGTTGTGACCGAGCCAGACCGACGCCAAGCCTTCTCTGCGGCATTCCGGATCGCTCGGCCCGGCGACGTGGTAGTGATCGCGGGCAAGGGTCACGAAACCACGCAGACCATTGGAAGCACCGTCGTTCCCTTCGACGATCGCGCCGTGGCACGAGAACTTCTGGAGACGGCACAGTGATCGAGGCAGCACAGTGATTGCAGTGATGATCGCAGGTGCAGTGGCGATGTTCGTCTCGCTCATCTGCACGCGCTACCTGATCACCTTCTTCCGCACCCGCGGAACGGGTCAGCCGATTCTGGGTAAGGAGGATCACGGTCCAGAGCACCACATGATGAAGCAGGGCACGCCCACCATGGGCGGGCTGGCAATCGTCGTCGCGGCGGCAGCGGGTTGGCTGGGCGCTCACCTACGCCCGAACCTCGCGTTCTCCGACCAGGCAATGATCATGTGGGTCGGCATCATCGTGATGGCCGGTATGGGCTTCCTGGACGACTTCATCAAGGTGCGCAAGCGGCACAACCGGGGCATCTTCTGGAAGCAGAAGAGCTATGTCACCCTCGGCCTGTCAATGCTGGTGGCATGGTGGCTGGTGTCGTCCACCGACGTCAGTCAAACGCTCTCGATCACTCGTTCCACCTTCCCGGGGTGGCACCTCGCGATGCCAGTCTTCATCGTCTTCACGGGCCTGATGATCTGGGCCACCAGCAACGCCGTCAATGTCACTGACGGCCTCGATGGCTTGGCCGGCGGCTCGGCGATGATGGGTTTCCTCGCATTCACGATCATCGCCTACTGGGAGTTTCGTAACCCTGGTGTCTATGGCGATGTGGTCAACCCGCTCGACTTGGCGGTGCTCGCGGCCGCCTTTGCCGGCGGGTGCGCTGGGTTCCTGTGGTTCAACGCCGCACCCGCACGCATCTTCATGGGCGACGTCGGAGCGCTGGCGATCGGCACCGCGCTTGCACTGCTGGCCATCACCACCAACACACAACTGCTGATCATTCTCATCTGTGGCATCAACGTGATGGAAGCCGGCTCGGTCGCCATTCAGATGGGCGTGTTCAAAGCATCAGGGCGCAAGAAGCGGCTGTTCAAGATGTCCCCGATTCACCACCACTTCGAGCTGGTTGGCTGGCCCGAGACCACCGTGATCATCCGTTTCTGGATCATCACGGGCATTTGCGTCGCGAGCGCGCTGGCCCTCTTCATCGCCGACTTCACGAGGGTGACGGACAACCTGTGATCGGTACCGCTCTGGTCTACGGCATCGCGCTCGCCGGCGATGCACTTGCCGCTCAGCTGGCGCGCCGCGGCTGGGCACTGGTGATTGCCGACGATGTGGCCACCGACGCAAAGCGGGAGATGGCTGCGGCACTCGGTGCTGAGCTGATCGAGGCGCCGACTGCTGAGCAGATCGCGGAGCTCGTTGCGGCTGTCGACATGGTGTGCCCGGCACCTGGCGTGCCCGAGACTCACGCAATCGTGCTGGCGGCCTTCGCTGCAGGCGTGCCGCTGCGCACTGAGATCGACCTTGCCTACGAGTGGGAGCAGCAGCGCCCGGGCGGCCCGCGCCCGATGCTTGCTGTCACGGGAACCGATGGCAAGACCACCACCACGCTGCTGACGGCGCACATACTCGAGGCTGCCGGCCACCGGGTGGCCGCGGTAGGGAACACCGGGGTGCCGTTGGCGGCCGCGCTCGATGACGATGTCGACGTGTTCGTGGTCGAGTGCAGCAGCTTCCGGTTGAACTGGGTGCAGTCGTTTCGCGCCGAAGCGTCGGTGTGGCTCAACCTCGCGCCCGATCACCAGAATTGGCACACGTCGATGGCCTCGTACGAAGCTGCGAAGGCTCGGATGTGGGCACATCGTCGGCCCTCCGACGTCGCGATCGGTTGGGCAGACGATCCGACAGTGATGGCCAACCTGCGCTCCGCCGGCGGTCCTACTCGGACATTCGCTGCGGTCGGAGCGGACTATCGAATCGAGGCGGGCAACCTCGTCGGCCCCGCCGGCTTCATCGCCGCGGTCGCGGGTATGACTCGCGCATTGCCGCACGACCTGACCAATGCCCTCGCGGCGGCCGCACTGGTACTCGAATCCGGCCTCGCAACGCCGCACGACGTGCAGCGAGCATTGGCCACCTTCCGCCATCCCCCGCATCGCATCGAGCCGCTCGGCACCATCGACGGGGTGCAGTGGTTCAACGACTCGAAGGCGACGTCGCCCCATGCGGCGCTGACGGCCATTCGGGCGTTCGACAACATCGTGCTGCTCGCCGGCGGCCTTAACAAGGGCCTCGACCTGGCCAGCCTGGCCACCGAGCATGCGCGTGTGAAGGCGGTTGTGGGTCTGGGCAAGGCTGCGGCCGAAGTGACCGTGCCATTCGAACCCTATTGCCCCACGCGCATCGCGACGTCGATGGCGCAGGCCGTGCAGTTTGCAGACGAGTTCGCGGAACCGGGTGATGTCGTGCTGTTGTCGCCGGCCTGTGCCAGCTTCGACTGGTACCCGGGCGGCGGTTACCCGGCGCGCGGAGATGACTTCAAGCAGCTCGTCCACGCGCTCAGCACTGGTGTCAGGAGTACAACCCAATGACCTCCTCGTCCACACTCGTCGGCGATCGTCGGCGAGCTGCCCTGGCTCGCTCCGATGCAATGCGGCGCCACCCAACCCGTCGCAACGTGTCGCATCCAGCCACTCCTCCGCCGACCGCCTTCTACATCATCACCGTGGTCGTCACGGTCTTCACGATGCTCGGCTTGGTGATGGTGCTGTCGGCGACGTCGATCAGCCAGTTCCACAAGGGCAACTCACCGTGGCGTCTGTTCAATCGGCAGCTGATGTGGGCTGTGCTCGGCGTGATCAGCATGTGGTTTGCCATGCGGGTACCCACCCGCCGCTGGCGGCCGCTGGTG
>JBBQMG010000168.1:0-7881 GCA_038328705.1 Acidimicrobiales bacterium
CCTGGTCACGCCCGCCGAGATCAAGGAGATGGTGCCGTTCATCAACGAGGACATTCTCCTCGGCGGCTACTACACACCCAGCGTGAGCGTGGTCGACTCGCTCGCCACCGGTACCAAGATGCGCGAAGAGGCGATGGCTGCGGGCCTGAGGGTGTTCGCGAATACGGAAGTGCTCGACGTGGAAACGATCGACGGCCCGGGCGGCCCGAAGGTCAGCGCCGTCGTCACCGACAAGGGCCGCATCGAGGCCGAGTACGTCGTGGTCGCCTGCGGCGTGTGGAGCCCGCGCATTGCCGCCATGGCCGGCGCCAACATCCCGCTGACGCCCGCCGTGCACCAGATGGCCGACGTGGGCCCCATCGACGTGCTCGTGGACAGCAACAAGGAACTCGCCTTCCCCATCGTGCGCGACATGGACACGTTCTGCTACGAGCGCCAGTCGGCCGGCTCGATGGAAGTGGGTAGCTACGCCCACCGCCCGATCCTGATGCGCGCCGACGACATTCCGTCGAACGCCGAGTCGGCCCTCACCCCCACCGAACTGCCCCTCACCTACGACGACTTCGATCCGCAGATGGAACAGGCCATCGACCTGATGGAGATGCTCGGCGACGCCGAGATCAAGTACGCCATCAACGGCCTGCTGTCGCTGACGCCCGATGCCAACCCGGTGCTTGGCGAGACGCCGGAAGTGCGCAACCTGTGGAGCGCCGCTGCGGTGTGGATAAAAGAAGGGCCTGGCATCGCCCAGCTCGTCGCCGAGTGGATGACGTATGGATACCCGCACATGTGCGACCCGCACGGCAGCGACATCAGCCGCTTCTACCCGCACGAGAAGACCGAGTGGCACATCAACGCTCGGTGCAACGAGCACTTCAACAAGACCTACGGCATCGTTCACCCGCGTGAGCAGTGGGCCAGCCAGCGCGGCATTCGCCGCAGCCCGTTCTACACACGGGAAGAAGCGCTGGGCGCCACGTTCTTCGATGCTCGCGGCTGGGAGCGCCCGCAGTGGTTCTCCAGCAACGAGAAGCTGCAGGCGAAGTTCCCCGAAGCGTTCACGCCCCGCACCCACGAGTGGGATGCACGTTGGTGGAACCCGGTCACCAACGCCGAGCACCTGCAGATGCGGGAGAGCGTTGGCGTGGTCGACCTGACCGCGTTCAACGAGTTCGACTTCGAGGGCGAAGGCGTCGTCGAGTACCTCAACTACATGTGCGTCAACAGTGTCGACGTGGCCGTTGGCCGCAGCGTCTACACGCCGTTGCTCACCCAACACGGTGGCTTCCGTGGCGACCTCACCATCCAGCGCCTGGGCCAGTTGCACTACCGAGTCATCACCGGCGCCTTCGATGGTGGTCGCGACAACTACTGGTTCAACAAGTACCGCCACGAGTTCAACGAGCGCACCGGCAACTCGGTGACCTTCACCGACCGTTCGCAGGGCCTGTGCACGCTGGGTGTGTGGGGCCCGAACGCGGCCGCCACGCTGGCCAAGATCGCCACCGATCACACCACCGCCGCGTACGACCTCAGCCAGGAGGGCTTCCAATACGGTGCCGTTCGCGAAGTACTGATTGCCGGCGTGCCATGCACGATGTTCCGCATCAGCTACGTCGGTGAGAACGGCTGGGAGATCTACACCAACATGGAGCACGGCCTCACCCTGTGGGACGCCGTCTTCGCCGCTGGTGAAGAGTTCGAGATCATCCCTGTTGGCATCGGTGTGTATGCCGTCACCGGTCGAATCGAGAAGGGCTACCGGCTGATGGGCGCCGAGCTGGAGAGCGAGTACAACCCGGTCGAGGCCGGCTTGAACCGCCCGAAGGTGAAGAGCGCGGACTTCATCGGCAAGGCGGCATATCTCGCCGCCCGCGAGGAAGCCCCGGCCGCGATCATGTGCACGCTCACCATGGATTCGCAGCAGTGCGCCGACGGGTACGACCGTTTCCCGACCGGTGGCAACGAGCCGATCCTCACCCTGGACGGCGAGCGCATTCTCGACGCCAAGGGCCGCGTCTCACGGGTCACCACCGCAGGGGCCGGTCCGTCGGTCGGCAAGTACATACTGCTGGCCTATCTGCCCCCGCAGCACGCCGTGGTCGGCACCAAGCTGCAGGTGATGTACATGAACGAGCTGTACCCCGTGACGGTCGATGTCGCCGGTGCCACACCGCTGTTCGACCCCACCGACGCTCGCATGAAGAGCTGACGGTGAAGGTCCTCGTCTGCGTCAAGCGGGTGCCGGCACCCGGCGCCAAGATCAACATCACGGCCGACGGCTTGGCCATCGACACGGCCTACCTCGCGTTCACCACCAGCCCTCACGAGGAGTGCGCGGTCGAGGAAGCGGTGCAGCTGATCGAACGCCATGGTGGCGAATCGACGGTGCTCACACTTGGTCCCGCCGAAGCCGATGAACAGCTTCGTTACGCCGCCAGCATCGGTGTCAACAAGGCAGTGTTGCTGCCCATCGACTCGGCCGAGTGGGATCCGCAGCGCACCGCTGCCGCCATCACCTCAGCTATCCAAGGCATCGAGGCGACGGACGGGCCGTTCGACCTGATTCTCTTCGGCAACGAAAGCGCCGACGCCGGCAACTTCCAGGTCGGTGTTCGAGTGGCACACGCTCTTGCACGTCCGATCGTCAACGGCATCAAGGGCATCGAGATCGACGACGACTCACTGAGGGCACGGCGGGAGAGCGACGCCGGCGTCGAGGTCTACTCGCTGACGATGCCGGCGGTATTGGGCGTGAAGGAGGGCATCAACCTGCCGCGCTACCCGACGCTGAAGGGCCGCCTCGGCTCCAAGAAGATCGAGGTCGGCCAGGTTGTGGCGGAGGCCATGCTGGGTGGACAACAGATGGTCAGCCTGGTGCAATCGTCCGAGCCGGCCACCGCAACGATCATGCTGGGCAATGGCCCAGAGGCGGCCCCTGCGGTGGTCGACCTGTTGGAAGAACTGGGGATCCTCAAGTGACAGTGCTCGTCGTCGTCGAACATGATCGTGGCGCACTCAGCCCGGCATCGCTGGAGGCTCTCGCTGCCGCTCGCACCATCGACCCTGTGGTCCACGCGCTCACGCTTGGCGAAGCGGCCGACGGCCTCGCAACCGAACTGGGTACACATGGCGCCGCTGTGGTGCACCAGGTGCACCACGATCTGCTCTGCGACTTCGGACCCGAGGCGTGGGGCGAGTCGGTGGCGCAAGCCGTGCGTGCACTGCGGCCAACGTCCGCCCTTTCATGTGGCACGGACCGTGGCAACGAAGTGATGGCGCAGGCCGCTGCGCGTCTGGATCTGCCGTTCGTGGCAAACGTGATCTCCGTGAGTGAGGCCGATGTGTGGGCCGTGACCCGCGTGCGCTGGGGTGGCTCGCTGCTCGAGTCATGCACATTGACTGCAGCCACCAAGCTGCTCACCGTCTCGCATCATGCGTTCGAGGCGAGCGAAAGCCCAGCCGCTGGTACCCCTTCGACACTCACCGTCGAACTGGACCCGTCGCTCGCCAGAACGATCGTGACAGACCGCGTCGAACGCGCCGCTGGCGTCACCTTGGCCACGTCTGCGCTGGTCGTCGGTGGCGGGCGAGCGGTTGGTTCTGCCGAGGCGTTCGCGCCGCTGGAGGAACTGGCAGCGCTGCTGGGCGGCGTCGTTGGCTGCTCGCGCGCGGTGACCAACAATGGGTGGCGCAACCACACCGACCAGGTCGGCCAGACGGGCACCCGCATCGCCCCTGACCTGTACATGGCCTGCGGAATCTCTGGCGCCATCCAGCACTGGGTGGGTGCCATGGCGTCGAAGAAGATCCTTGCGATAAACACCGACCCGGAAGCCAATATGGTGAGCAAGGCCGACTACGCAGTGATCGGCGATCTCCACAAGGTCATTCCCGCGATCACGGCCGAGATCCTGCGCCGTCGCGGCTGAAGACAGCCGCGAGTTCCCAACCAGCGCGCAATAGGCTCGGCGAATGGGAAACAACGAGTCGCTGCCGCCTCCGCCTCCGCCGCCCCCCGTGCAGCCGCCCGTTCCACCGGCCCCCCCACTTGGCCCCCCTGCGTATCAGCCGCCTCCGCCGCCCGGCTACAACCCGCCGACCACTCAGAATCCGACGACTCAGTTCCCCGCCACTCAGCGGTTTCCGCCCACCCAAGCCTTTCCGGGTGGGCCCCCTGGCGGCTTCCCGCCGAACGGCTCCACGGGCTTCGAGCAGTCCCCTGAGCCGCCGAAGAAGAAGACCGGGCTGATGACTGCCGGCGGCCTGGTGGCAATTGCGGCCGTCGTCGCGGTAGTGCTGGTGCTGACAGGCCGCGACGACGACAAGACCATTGCCCCGGAGTTCACCCCGGCGAGCACGGTCTTCGTATCGATCCCTGAGATCACGCTTGCGCCCCTCGACACCTCGGTCGTCACCCTCCCGGTCATCACCGAGCCGGTGGTCACGGAACCGGCTACGACTGTCCCGTCTGCCACCGGCCCTGTCGTGGTGTCCACCATCGTCTCGGGTGGCGAGATCACCGACGGTGTTGGTGTCTTCAAGATCGTGCTGCCCGACGGCCTTGCCGTCGATACGGCGCCGATCACCACGAAGGACAACTTCGTGCTTCCATCTGTGGCGGGCGCGGTCGACCTGCAGGCCTTCTACCAAGACGACGTCACGCCCGGATTCACATCGATAGTGGTTCGCGAGGATGTGCAGAGCACACCGGCGGAGGTATTGACGTTCCTCGAGCCCGGTGCCGGCATTTGCGCGGGTCGCGAGCAGGTCGACGCCTACCCGACGGCAATCGGCAGCAGCATCCTGCTCGAACTCGATGGATGCGGTGATGGCACCGCTGCCAAGGTGATCCTCGTTGCTGCGATCGAAGGAAGCACTTCCATCATTGCGCTGTACGTGCAGGGGCCCGGTACGTCGGCCGAACTGCTGCTGCAGGCACAGATGGTCTTCGAGTCCATTCGTCTGCTCTGAGGCGACCGAGCACATGAACAATCCGAGGCTGCGTAGCGACGGCCCGGCGCTTCGCCGCGACATGGCGCTGGCGACGCGGGGGCTGTTCGTCGGGCTCGCGTTGCTGATGCTGGCCGGCGGCCTGTTCGGGACGCTGCTGGGTGTTCGATCCGAGCGCGCCGGGCTGCCCACAGCAGTCAGCAGCCTCATCGCCGCCAGCTACTACGCGGGCTTCCTGATCGGATCGCGCCTGACGCTGACGGCGCTGACGAGGGTCGGGCACATCCGGGTGTACGCAGCTTTGGCCTCGTTGTTGTCGGCTGCCATGATCGGGGTCGGCATCACCAACAACGCGGCCGATTGGGCGTTGCTGCGACTGGTGACAGGGCTGTGCACTGCTGGCCTGTACGTCATCGCCGAGTCGTGGCTCAACGACCTTGCTACGAATGAAAATCGGGGAAGGCTGCTCGCCGTCTATGGCGTCGTCACGATCGCCTTCTTCGGCATAGGACAGGTGCTGCTGTTCAACTTCGACCCGATCGCGGTGACGGGCTTCGCTGTCGCCGCCATCATCACCTCGTTGGCGGTTGCCCCGGTGGCACTCTCCGAGGAAGCGCTGGCGCCGAACCTGCTGGAAGCGGAGCACATCTCACTGCGAGAGTTGGCGAGACTGGTGCCAACCGGAGTGTTCTCCTGCCTGCTGGTAGGCCTGGCGCACGGCGCGTTGAACGGCATGGCTGCGATCTACGCAACGCGGGTTGGTTTCAGCCCAGGGCACGTCGGTCTGTTCGTCGCCCTCCCCAGTCTTGGTGGTGTCTTACTGCAATGGCCGATCTCGGCGGCCAGCGACGACATCGATCGGCGGGCCGTTGGCGTCGTCGCCGCACTGGGGGCAGCTGCTGTTTCCGCGCTCCTGCTGTTGGACTCGCCGAACAAGACAATGGCCTTCGTGTTGATCTGTTTGCTCGGCGGCTTCAGCTATCCGCTGTACTCGATTGCCGGCGCGTACACCAACGACTGGATCGAGCCCGAGCACCTCAATGCCGCAGCCTCGCAGCTGGTGACGCTGTACGGAGTTGGGGCTGTCGTCGGCCCGTTCGTCGCCGCCGGCAGTATGGTCGCCTTCGGTCCTACAGGGTTCTATTGGGCCCTCATCGGGCTGCACCTCGTGGTGGCGACGTTCTTCCTCTACCGAATGCTGGCATGGCGGGCACCGCTGGTGAAACGACCCTGGAGTGAAGTGTCCGTGCCGGCACGAGCGTTCTTCGTGCCTGCCACCATTATCGCCATGGGTCGCCGCCGCCGCCGCCGGAGAGTCACCTGAGTCGGCGAACGCTTGCCAGCCCGAGCCATGAAAACCGACACTTCGACGACCAGGTGGCGCTGGGCGATCTGGGGCCGATCGTCGGAGAGGCCAGCGTGTATCCAGCGGCTTTCGACAGGTGCGAGACCGTGGTTCTGAAGGATGGTGAGGGCTCACTCGTCATGGGCACCAAGATCCACCAGGTCGTTAGCATCGACCGCAGAGTGGAGCTGACAGTCCCTGACCGATGCCGAGGCGGCCCCGAAATGACTGTCAGCGCAGTTCCGGACTAGGAATGAACCAGTGACAGACCCACACGACCTGTTCCCGACGGGGTTCTTCGCACGCACCGACGAGTCGGCCGACGACCAGTTCTACGTGCCTGATCGGCTCGTCACGCACATCGACGACCGAGCGATCGCTGCCGTCGGCACCCTGTATCGACACCTCGGCCTCACTGGGTCCGTGCTCGACGTGATGTCGTCGTGGGTGTCGCACTTCCTCGACCGGCCCGACGAGCTGGTCGTGCTCGGCATGAACGGCCGTGAGCTCGGTGCCAACACCATGGCGCACACCGCGGTCGTCCACGACCTCAACGTCGACCCGGTGATGCCGTTTCCGGACGACCGTTTCGACGCCATCACGTGCTGCGTGTCGATCGACTACCTGGTGCGGCCCATCGCAGTCCTGAGCGACGCCGCGCGTGTCGTGCGTCCGGGGGGCGTCGTGGTGTGCACCTTCTCGAACCGGTGCTTCCCGACCAAGGTCGTCCAGGGTTGGCTGCGCCTCGACGACGAGTCGCGCGTCGCCGTGGTCGCCGAGTACTTCCGCCTCACCGACGCTTACGACGAGGTGTTCACGGCGATGTGCACGCCACCGAACACATCGGGCGACCCGCTCTACGCCGTGTGGGCCACGGTCCGTTCGGAAATCGACAGCGACGACCGCAGTATGTACGGTGCTGTCGACGGCACATAAGGCAGCATTCGAGAAGAGCAGTGTGCTGTACTCGGGCTGGAAGAACGTTCGACTCCACCGGCTCGACCGAGCATCGCGGCCTGCCGCAACGAATCGCGACCAGAATCCAACCGGACGACTGCGCAACGAATGGCCGCTTGAGCTGGCTCTAGCCCAGCTTGGCCAGCATCCTTTGCTGCCACTCGACAGTTGCCTGCACGTTGTTGAACGTGGACAAAACAATGGGGTGCGCTGACCTGCGGCTATTCCGAAACCAGCAGGTCAGCACCTATTTCGGGTACTCAACACTTCTCTGTCTTTCGGGTCACTTATGACCCTCTTGTGTCCGATTCGTGTCCCGTGCGACCCACCTTGGTGCGCACACAACGGGACTTCTCGATCACAGGCTTGGGGGGAGGTCGCCGTAGCGCGCCCGGTACACGGACACGGTAGCGCGGGGATGGACAGGTCGAGCGGCCCTATTGATTAACCCACCTGAGTCCTACTGCGCGCCGATCATGGCGCGAATAGCGCTTGCATCGCCACGCACCTGCACGACCAACATTGAGCCGCTCGCATCACTGATCTCGATCGTCGCGGCAGGGTGTTGTTGGTTCTCCTTCACGAAGAGGAAGAGAATACCGACGCAGAAAACGAGCAGCCCGACT
>JBBQMG010000169.1:0-7801 GCA_038328705.1 Acidimicrobiales bacterium
GACTCGATCGCGCAGAACTCCATGGCGAAGCGGGCCATGCCGAGCATGTCGACCGTGTCGTCGAACACGACCATGCTGCCGTGGCCGAGCAGTGCGCCTGCAGCAGCGAACGCCTCGTAGTCGATGGCAAGGTCGAACTGCTCGGGCGCAAGGTACGCACCCAGGGGGCCACCCACCTGGACGGCACGCACCGGGCGGCCGCTGGCCGAACCGCCACCGAATCGCTCGACGAGGTCGCACACCGTGATGCCGAACTCAGCCTCGAAGATGCCCCCGTGCGCCACGTTGCCTGCGATCTGCATCAACTGAGTGCCGCGGCTACGCCCGTGGCCCAGCGCCGCGTATGCGGCAGCACCGTCGGCCATGATCGTGGGGATCGCGGCCAGGCTGAGCACGTTGAGTATGACAGTCGGCCTGCCCCACAGCCCTGCGATGGCGGGCAGCGGTGGTTTGGCACGCACAATGCCGCGCTTGCCCTCGATGCTCTCCATCAGCGCCGTTTCCTCGCCGCAGATGTAGGCGCCGGCGCCGATACGAACGTGCAGTCGGAACGCGAAATCGGTTCCCGAAATCCCGCCCACAGCGCCGACGCCGGAGAGCCACCCGCGACCCTCACAGGTTGCGACTGCCGAGCGAACTGCCTCGATGGCATCCGGGTACTCGCTGCGGATGTAGATGAACCCGTCGCTCGCACCCGTTGCCCAGCCGGCGATGATCATTCCCTCGATCAAGAGGAAGGGGTCGCCCTCCATCAGCATGCGGTCGGCGAAGCTGCCACTGTCGCCCTCGTCGGCATTGCACACGATGTACTTCTGCGGGCTCGGCGTATCGAGCACGGTGCGCAGCTTGATACCTGTCGGGAACGCGGCACCACCGCGACCACGCAGGCCGCTTTCGGTCACTTCAGTGACGACGGCGGCGGGCTGCATCGCCAATGCTGCGCGGAGCCCGGCCATTCCCCCGTGGGCCTCGTACTCGTCGGCGTCGCGAGGGTCGATGACGCCGACCCGTGCGTAGGTGATCCGCTGCTGCGCAAGCATCCACGGGAGTGCTTCGGTGAGACCCAGCCGTAGCGGATGCTCACCTGCGACGGTGAGACCGGCAGCGATCAGGCTGGGTACGTCGTCGACGCTGACCGGGCCGTACGCAACGCGACCCTGCGAGGTCTGCACTTCGACCAATGGCTCGAGCCACAGCATTCCACGCGAGCCATTGCGCACGACCCGCACGTCAGCCAGCGATGCGAGTGCGGCCGCAACTTCATCGGCACCGGCGGCACGGGCCGCAGCGTCACGAGGCACATACACGGTGACGCCCTCCCCAACACTGTCGCGGATCGCCGCCGGTGCGGGAGCTCGGCGGACCGCGTCGCCGATGATGGTCTCGATCATCGCCTCATCGACGCCTGTGAACATGCGGCCACCGGTGGCAGCCGCCGGGCCCTGCGCGCACAGGCCGAGGCAGAAGACTTCCTCGATCTCGACTGCCAGACTGGCACCCAGTTCGAGCGCCCTCATCTCGGTGGCCTTGCCGCCGCGTGAGATGCATGCTTCGGCACGGCAGACCTGGACGATGGGTCCCTTGGGCGCCTCGGTGCGGAAGTCCTTGTAGAAAGTGATGACGCCGTAGACCTCGGCGGTGGAGATGTTGAACGTGTCGGCCAGCAGCGGGATGTAGGCCTTGTCGATGTAGCCCGCGAGATGTTGCATCGCGTGGAGGGCCGGCAACAGGCCACCAGCCCAGTCGGCATGCGCGCGAATGGCCTCGAGCACAGCTGGTTCTGGCGAATTGTGGGTGACGTCGTTGGCACTCAAGAGCGCCCATCGTAGGCCACCCGCCGTCCGCGTGCGACCCCTCTTGGCCCCATTTCCAGTACGACTGTCTCAGGAATTCCGGGTGCGAGTGCCAGGCTTCCGAGGGCGGTCGCTGAACTGGCGGCTATCGGCATAGCCAGGGTTGGTGTCGGGTCGGCCGGTTCGCCGCGCCCAGCGCCACGTCAGCGAGATGCGGGGATTCTGCGTGTCGAACGCCGGAACGCCGTGCATCCAGTCCGCCTGGCAGCGGCCACCCATCACCAGCAGGTCGCCCTCACCGGGCATCAGCACCAGATCGTCGGGCGCGTGACCGGACGGCACCCGGTCGACCAACGAGTCCGCCCAGGGGCCGCGCTCACGAATCACGAACGGGCGCCGCTGGCCCAACACCACTATCGCGATGAGCGTGTCGTCGAGCCACCGCATCTCGCGGTCACTGTGCAGACCCTGGAAGTCCTCGCCTGTGCGATACAGAATGGCAGCGACGCCTTCCATGGGCTGACGGTAGGTCGACCGCAGATGCATGTCGGTCTGGCGCAGTAGTGGCCGGCCACTCGACCGCAGCCCTGCTGACAGCCGCCGCTCGGGCACGTATTTGTCGTAGCGCAGCGTTTCGTCCTGCTGCCATCCGGTCTCGGCGTGCAACGCCGACATCACGTCGGCGGCATCGCGCACGAAACCTGCAACCAGATCGACCCACGAGCCCTCGCCAAGCGGTGTGCGCACCACCGGCGCTCGCCGATCAATGGTGAGGGCGCCCAGCGGCGAATCGTTCATCCGCCCATTATCGCGAAGGCAGTCTCAAGGCAGCAGCGAATCATGTCGATACCTCTCCGTATGGACCTGACCGCATCTCGCCCCTGGTGGCCCCTCGGCGACATGGACCAGATGCGCGAAGCGTTGCAGTACTGGATCGCGAACAACTGGGATGCCGCCATCACCGTGGGTACCTGGTGGGAGCGGCTGGCCAGCGCCGGGCTGGCGGTCCCCACCTGGAATCGCAGCCACGGCGGCTTGGCTGCCACGGCGCAGGTGCAACAGGTCGTCGAAGACGAACTGGCCGCGGCCGGCACCATCGCTCCGCCGCTGGCCGGTGCCGGCGTCCGCCTGGTCGGCCCGATTCTGCGCCAGTTCGCCACGCCTGAGCAGGCCGCCGAGGTGCTCCCTGCGCTGCTCACCGGTAAACATCTGTGGACGGTGTTGCTCAACGAGCCGGGCAGCGAAGACCCCAGGGACACCGCCTGCACGGCGACGTTCGATTGGAAGTATCTGACGATCGACGGAGCGAAGACCTGCGACCACGACGGCGCGACACACGCGGTGGTGCTGGCGCGTAGCGCGGATCTTCCTGCTCACAAAGGGCTGACGTGTCTACTGCTCGATTTGGCCACGGAAGGCGTCACCTCAGAACCGGGTGTGGTGCGCTTCAACGAAGTTCGCATCTCACCCGATCGTGTCCTTGGCGGTCGCGACCGCGGCTGGGCCGTCGTCAAGACGATCCTCCCCTACCTCGAGCGCAGTCTCGCCGGCCGCATTCAACGGGGGCTGGTGAACATCGAACCAGGCACCCTTGCCGGCAACCTGGACCGCACCGTCGGTGACGTACTGGCCGGCCATCTGCTGACAGATGCACCACCGGTGGATCGTCGCACCCGCTGACGACCGCATGGCCCGGTCAGACCACGGCAAGACTGACAACGCCGCCGGCGCGGGCCGATTCCAACCGCTCGGTGGTCAGCACCCGGCGGCCGACGAGGAACAGCGCGAAGTGGATGGCGCCATCCACGAAGAAGACAAAGCGCAACGCCATCTCGTGACTGACGAATCGCCCGGCCACCACCACCAGGCCGCCCAGGAGTGCGCCGATGGGCATCATGCCCCATGCAAAGAAGCAGTAGACGCTGTTCACCCGACCCAGCAGATGTGGAGGAATGATGGTCTGGCGCAGGCTGACCGTGATGACGTTCCAAGTACTGCCCAGCAGGGTGCCGATGGCGAACAGCACCGCCGTCAGCGGCCACCACGAGGACAGCGCGACCAGCAGGCCGATCACGGATGCTGAGCCAAGGGTGAGCGCCAGGCATGTGCCGCTGCCCAAGGTGCGCGACATCCACGGCGCGACGTAGCCACCGACGATTGCGCCCACAGCGAACCCGAAGCCCATGAACGGGAACGTGAGCGGCGTGATGTGCAACACGTCTTGGGAGAACAACACGAACATTGCTCCACTGAGGTTCGCAGCAAGGTTCACCAGGCCGAGGATGATGGCCATCGACCGCAGTAGATGGTTGCCCCACAGCCACCGCACGCCTTCCTTCAATTCCGCCTTCCAGGATGGCGACGCCGCTCCCTCTGCTCGTTCCGGGTGCTGCGCCCGGAACGAGCCGGGGATGAGCACAACCAGGGCCGCGGCGATGAAGAACGAGGTGGCGTCGATGAAGAACGGCAGCGAGAACGCGACGAGCAACAGCAGTGACCCGATCGGCGGCCCGATGAACGTGTTGGCCACCGACTCGATGCTCCACATTCGGCCGTTGGCCCGTTCGAGGTGCTCGGGCCGCACGATGGACGGCATGATCGTCTGCCCACAGTTGTCGCGCAGCACCTCCGCCGCCCAGCAGCAGCGTCGCCAGCAACAGCATCAAATAGAGACCGGTGCGGGTTCCCACGACGTTACGCACCTGGTCGGGCGCCGGCAGCGAGCCCTGCTCCGCGAGCACTGCGAACGCGATCAGCAGGGTGAAGGCGAAGCGCAGTGCGTCCATCAGGACCATTGCCTTCCTACGGTCGACTCGATCGGTGATGACCCCCGCAGGCAACGTGAACACCAACCACGGCAGACGTTGCGCTGCCGCCACCAGCGCTACCAGCAGCGGGTTGCGTGTGATGGCAGTAGCCAGCCACGGATAGGCGATGGCAGACATGCCGTCGCCGATGTTGGACATCGCCGTGGCGATGTACAGCTTGCGATAGCTACCGCCGAGACGGACCTTCTCACGGCTCATGAGGTCGTGACCTTTGCGCCGGGCTGTGCCCCGATGGTGGCGCGACGGGGCGTGTTGTCGGGAAGAGACCGGCGATCAGCGCGAACTCACGAGTGCCGCCGCGGGCGGTTCGGGAGAGTTCGAGCGCCAGTTGCATGACCCGGTCGCAGAACTCTTGAGCCACCGCATCCGGAATGCGCACCGATCTCATCGTGAAGGTGGCCGGCACATCGGCAGACATCGCGTCCATGTCGGCAACCGCACGAGCGTCCGCGAAGAACGGCAGATCGCCGTCGTGAACGTGTGACGGCATCTTGATGGTACGACTCGTACGGCCATAGAACCGCTCGTCCATTGCCCTCACCTTGCGCGTTCGTGTCACCTGCAGCAGCCCGACCTCCAACAGCAGGTCGACGTGATGGGCGACGCTGCCCCTTGGGCGCTGCACACGTTCGGCGAGCTCGGTCACACTCATCGCTCGTTCCAAGACCAGGTCGAGGATCAGCTGTCGCAGCGGGTCACCGAGCGCCTTGAGTCGAGCCGGCGTGTCGGCCGAGATCTCGTCCGAGAGCTCGTAGTCGAGTCCGTATTCCTGGGTCACCTCGAGGCCATTGTCCGACATTTACAATACATTACGAAACTCTCGGACGTTCGTCAATCCGGGTGCCACCAACACCCGCCTACAGGCTTCGACCTGGCCAAAATCGACGAGGTGCCGGCCATCACGCACGGCATGATGAGGGCGATGCATCGGCTGGCGAGATTCAGAGGACTACTGCCGCCGATCGATCGGCCGGCGTACGGTGAGGGCGTGCGGGCAATGGCCCCGCTCAGTGTCGCCATCGCTGTCTGGGGATTGGTCACCGGCGTCGCGATGGTGAACTCCGGGCTCTCCATCACCGTTGCCATCGTGATGACACTGACTGTTTTTGCCGGTTCCGCGCAGCTGGCGGTGCTGCCGCTGCTGGCCACCTCCGCTCCCCTGCCCATCGTGTGGGTGACCGCACTGCTGGTCAACCTGCGCTTCGTGATCTTCGCCGCCGCCTCGAGGAAGTCGTTCGTGATGTTGCCGTGGCAACAACGCATGCTGGCGGGCTACCTGAACGGCGACCTCGGCTTCGCGCTGTTTGCCCGCCGCTTCGCCGACGACCCTGAGCGCGGCAACCCCGTGCAATGGGGCTACTTCTACGGCGGAGCGGTTGTCAACTGGGTCGCCTGGATGGGGTCCTCGATCGTCGGCATCCTGCTGGGTGGGCTGGCACCGACCGACTGGGGCCTCGAACTCGGCGCGTACCTGGCCCTCCTCGCCGTTCTCATCCCGATGGTGCACCGACTGCCGGTGGTGGCCGGCGTACTGGTGACCGGCCTGATTGCGGTGGCAACGGTGCACTTTCCGCTGCGATTGGGCCTGCTCCTGGCGGTGCTCGCGGGTGTTGGCGTTGCGGTCGGCGTCGAGAGCCAGCGCCCCGGCGACCAGCCCCACGGGGCCGTTGCGGTGGCCGCCGACATCACCGGCGAAGGCGAGGTCGCCTGATGGACAGCGCCCTCTATCTGACCGCTGCGATTGTCGGCTTGACGCTCGTGACCATCGCGACGCGCAGCAGTTTCTTCATGCTGCCGGCGCGCATCGAACTACCGCCCAACGTCGAGCGAGGGCTGCGATACGCGCCCGCGTGCGCACTCACCGCAATCATCACTCAGGGAGTACTGGCTCGCGATCACCAGCCGTACATGAGCGTGCACAACTACCAGATGTGGGCAATTCTCGCAGCGGCGCTCGTGTTTGCGACGACACGGAACATGATCGCGATGATGGTGGTCGGAATGGCCGTGTTCACTGCCCTTCGTCTGTCCTTCTAGTTCGAGCCATGAGTAGCCTCGCTGCGTGGCTGCTTACTGGTTGTTCAAGTCCGAACCCGACGTGTTCTCGTACGACCATCTGGTGACCAACAAGCGTGAGGGTTGGGACGGCGTGCGCAACTACCAGGCACGTAACTTCATGCGGGCGATGAAGGTCGGCGACAAGGCCATCTTCTACCACTCGAATGCGACACCGCCCGGAATCGCCGGAGTCTGCAAAGTGGCCAAGACCGTCGAGCCTGACCCCACCCAGTTCGACCCGCAGAGCAAGTACTACGACCCGGCCTCGAAGCCAACCGACCCCCGGTGGGACTGGGTCACCGTCGCCCCGGTGAAGAAGCTGCCGTTCGTGTCGCTGGATGAGCTGAAAACGATCCCGGAACTGGCCAATTGCCGTCTGCTGGCGAAGGGCAACCGTCTCTCGGTGATGCCGTTGGAGGAGCACGAGTTCGAGGCGATCGTCGCCTACGCAACGCGCCGCAAGCGGTAACAGTCACATCCGGAGAGGTGGACCTGACCGAGCGAAGCGGAAGCAAGCGCAGTAGGTTTCCCATTGACATGGCCCGCACGAAGACCCCTCCTCCCGCCCCCACTGTCGTACTTCTGGTGCGCCACGGGCAGACCCCAACCACGGGCAAACTGCTGCCAGGCCGCGCGCCCGGATTGCACCTGGCCGACGTCGGGATCGAGCAAGCGCAGCGCGCCGCCGAGCGCATTGCTGCGCTGAGCACGGTCGACGCCATCTACGCTTCGCCGCTGGAGCGAGCCCGCGAGACCGCTGCCCCCATCGCTGCCGCCCGCGGCTTGAAGACTCGCATCGACAAGGGCTTGCTGGAGTGCGACTTCGGCGACTGGACCGGCGCCGAGTTGAAGAACCTGATGAAGCTGCCCGAATGGAACACGGTGCAGCGCGCACCCAGCACGTTCACCTTTCCCGGCGGCGAAAGCTTCACGGCCATGCAGAACCGAATCGTCGGCGCCATCGATCGGCTGCGTGCGGCGCACCCAGGTGGCACCATCGTCTGTGTGTCGCACGCCGACCCCATCAAGGCTGCGGTCGCGCACGCGATGGGCACCCACATCGACCTCTTTCAGCGCATCGTCATCGGCACCTGCTCTGTCTCCGCAATCGCGTATGGCATG
>JBBQMG010000170.1:0-7627 GCA_038328705.1 Acidimicrobiales bacterium
GGTGACGAGTTCGTCGTCAGGAAGAGATGCCAGATCCAGGTCGTCGCCGTCGCTCATCAGCTGTCCTTCATCTGCCCGGGCGGGCGTCATTCAGTGGCCAGATATCGGTCCACGATGTGGAACAGGACCGCATGGTGGAAATCTACCACAACTGGTCGGCGGGGGTGCAGCTCAGTTGATGCAGTACTTTAGGCCGCGTGAACCGTCGCGAGGGGTTGAGCAATGAATGACGAGCAGCGCGTTGCCGGCAGCTTGGTGGCCGCCGGACTCAGCGGGATGCGAGCCGCCAGCAGCGCGTTGCGCACGGCCGACGCCGCCCTGACAGCTCGGCCCACGCACGCCTCGAACGCTCGCTGGTTCATGCGGATGTTCGTCCTGCCTCGGCGGGCGGCGGCAGTCAGCGCTGACGAGCTGTTCTGGACCAATCTGGACATCGCTCGCGATCAGCACGCCGCCGGTGACGAGGCATTGTCAGCGCTGTTCCGCGAGCGCAGTGGAGTCGATGCGGTGATGCGGCTCCAGGAGGAGTTGGGTGCTGCCGGCTACGACAGCATTCGCGAGTCGCTGCATGAGAACGTGGTCGCCGGCGACGAAGCGGCGGCATCGCAGCAGCTGCGCCCCGTGGTTGCACGAATGAGATTGTGCGAGACACGAATGCTGGCGGCCATACAGGCGTTGGCGGCCGCTGAGTAGGACATGACGGTGCTCAGCCGTCGATGTTGGCCAGGTGGTGGGCGTACGACGGTGACGACATGAGTGCCCGGCAACGCTCGAAGCGGCCGACGGCGTATGCCCAGAAGTCCTCCGCGGGGTTGCCGTTGGCGTGCTGGATCACCCCCCACAGCGTCCACAGCAGGTCGCACATTGCCTTGTACGCGACCATGCGCCCGACATCGCTGGTGGGTGCCTGGCCGTCGAAGTACGCGTGCAGCAGAACGGCATCCTGCTCGTCGGAGAACAAGCCCTCGACCGAGAGGTCGCCGAGGTCCCACATCGGATCGTTGTTGCCGCCGTACTCGTAGTCGATGACCACCATGCGCTCGCCGGTGTCGAGGAAGTTCTCACAGAGCGGGTCGCAGTGGCTGGGCACCAGCGGCCGCGGCGCCGTTTCCAGTGCACGTCGGGTCGCGTCGGCCGCCGCCTCGGCCTCGTGGTAGCCGGCCGGCAGCGCGGCGCCCTTCTCCGCGAGTAGGCGCTTGAAGTCGTCGATCATCGAGAACAGCTGAAAGTCGGTGGAGAACGGCTGGGCGACGGTGTGAAGTCGGCGCAGCGCGATGCCTGCTCGCGTCACCGAGCCGAGGTCACGGAACCGATCCGGGTTCATCGTTGCGGCGCCGTCGACGAAGCGGGTGACCATCAGTCCATCGGTGGCATCGAAGAATAGAACCTCCGCGTTGACGCCGACCTCAGCTGCGGACCGGGCTGCGATTTCCTCTGCTACCCGGTCGATGTACTCACTGGTACCAGCACCGGGCACGCGCAGCACGAGGCGCTCAGTGCCTGTGTCGACCAGGTAGTTGAGGTTGGTCAGCCCCGCCAGCCGCATGACCGATGCAGGGTCGACGTGGCGCATGAGTGGGACGCGAGCAAGCGCTGCAGCGAGTTCGGCCATGAGAATCGCTACCCCTTCAGATCGCTTCAATGCTCACTCCGGGGTGGCCCGTGAGCAGCAATCGCATGTCAGTCGGATCGCTGGTGATCAGCGTTGACGGGCTACGCCGCAACGCTTCCGCAGCGACGAGGGCATCGGCGGTGTGGTTGCTCTTCGATGCTCCGAGCAATGCCCCCGCGAGGCGAGCTGTGTCCTCATCCAGTGGTCGGTGTGGTCCAAACCTGGCAAGAACAAGGTTGACTGCCGCGTCGTGCGGCCCGTTTCCGCGAACTGTCTCGCTGATCACGATCATAGGAACCGCCACGTCCGTGCCGAGATGATGTGCCTTGCGCAGCGCTGCGCGCAGTCGGGCGTCTCCACGGGCCAGACGGATCACGGTTCCAGCGTCGAGGACAATCGTTGCATCATCTGGTCGTACCACTCTTCGCCCTCCTTCGTCTCCTGTTCGGTCAGCGGGCCGTACATGACATCTAGCTGGCGGAGCAGCTCCTCGATGGGGTCGATGCGGAGCTTCTGCCGCAATGCCTCGACGACGAAGGCCGACACCTCGCCGGGAGGCACGCGTTCCTTGAGCTCGGCAAGTGTGGCCCCGTCGACCGTCACGGTGATTCGGGTCATGGTCATTGATAGATCATATCCAAAGTATGATGTCGGGCGCTAGGACTTCAGGCGCACGTTGTCGGGGTCGTAGAGGGGGCGATCGTGTCGCTTGGCGGGAATCGGCTCGCCGTAGACCTCGATGATGAAGTCCTCGCGGTCTGCCAGCGCGGCGGGCAGGTATCCGTAGGCGATCGGCTTGCCGATGGTGTGGCCGAAATTGGCCGAGGTGGTGAAGCCCACCACCTCGCCGTCGGCGATGATCGCTTCGCCGCTGACGGGGTACGCCATCGACTCCAACGTGAACGTACACAGCCGACGCGTGACGCCGGCCTCGCGCTGCGCAACGAGCGCATCGCGACCGAGAAAGTCACCCTTGTTCAGGTTGACCCGCCAGCTGAGGCCGGCTTCCCAGGGCGTGGTGTCGGGCGTGACGTCGGTGCTCCAGTACACGTAGCCCTTCTCCATCCGCATCGTGTCGATGGTGCGATAGCCGACGTCGACGATGCCGTACGGTTGCCCGGCCTCGTTCAGCAACTCGTACACGTGCGCCGCGTATTCGGTGGGGATGTGCAGCTCCCAGCCCAGTTCGCCCACGTACCCGATGCGTACTGCCAGAACCGGTGCGGAGCCGATGGTGATCTCGCGTGCCTTGCCGTATCGAAAGGCGGCGTTGCTGACGTCGTCTTCGCACACGGACTGGAGCACCTCGCGGCTTCGTGGCCCGACGATGTTGACGACGGCGCGAGCCGACGTCAGGTCGCGGATGACGACCGATCCATCGTCGGGACTGTTGCTGCGAATCCAGCCCATGTCGTGCGCACCGAACGCGGAGCCGGTGACGACGTAGAAGCTGTCGGGCGCGGTACGGGTCATCGTCAGATCGCACTCGATGCCGCCGCGGTCGTTGCACAGCTGGGTGTAGATCACCGTGCCCACCGGCCTGTCCATGTCGGCAACACTGAGCCACTGCACAGCGGCCAGTGCATCAGGGCCGGTGATCTCGAACTTCGCGAAGCTGGTCTGGTCGATGAGACCGACGCCTTCGCGCACAGCAAGGTGGGCGGCACGAACATGCGGCCACCAGTTCGGTTCCGTGAACGACGGTTGGTCGACCGGCTCCACACCATCGGGTGCGAACCAGTTGGGTCGCTCCCACCCGCCGCGAGAGCCGAACACGGCGCCGTGCGCGGTGAGTGTGGTCTGCAGCGGGCTGCGACGAATGCCGCGGGCGGTCACCTTCTCGCTGCCCGGGGCAGCGAGCTTGTAGTGATGCGCGTACAGCTCGACCATGCGCGTGTCCATGAAGTGACGGGTGGTGTGGTGGAACGAGAAACGCCGCACATCCAGCGGCCACAGGTCGAGGCTGGGGCGGCCTTCGAGCATCCACTCGGCCATCATCTTGCCGGCACCGCCTCCCGCAGCGATGCCGTACAGGAAGCCAGTGGCCACGAAGTAGTTGTCCAGTTCGGGCACGCGACCCATGACGAAGTCGGCGTCAGACGAGTAGGGAATGGGCCCGTTGAGCAACGTCCGGATGCCCGCCGTTTCGAGGCATGGCGTGCGCTTGGCACCGAGCTCGGCGAGCTGTGCGAAGCGGTCGTAGTTGGGTTCGAACAGTTGCCGTTGGAAGGGGGAGGGAATGCCACCGTCGTCGCCCTGGCCGGTTCCGAACGCGATGGTGTCGGGCTCGTATCCGCCGATCAACAGACCGGGGCCGTCCGGCTTGTAGTACACGAGATGATCGGGGTCGCGCATCGTCGGCATCTTGCCCAGCTCGACGGGGGTGTAGCCCTCGATCGGGCCACTGATGAGGTACTGATGCTCCACCGCTGTGGCGGGTATGCGTACGCCGGCCATGCGGCCCACCTCCATGCCCCACATGCCGGCCGCGTTCACCACCATCTCGCACTCGATGTCGCCGCGCGTGCCGTTCGCGTGAAGGGTGTGCACCGTGGTGCATTGGCGGCCGGCGACTGTGACCGACGTGACCTTCGTCTGCTCGTGGATCTTCGCCCCGCGCATGCGTGCGCCGCGCGCTATCGCCTGAGTCACCGAGGCAGGGTCGATGTAGCCGTCGGTGGGCAGGAAGGCCGCTGCCAGAACATCCTCGGTGCTCATCAGCGGGAAGAGCTCCTGGGCTCGCGCCGGCGACACGATCTCCATCGGCAGGCCGAAGCTCTTCGCCATTGTGGTCAGTCGCTCGAGTTCCAGCACACGCTCGGGCGAGCAGGCCAGCCGCAGGCTGCCGGTCTCGTGCCAGTCGACTGCCTGCCCGGTCTCGGCTTCCAGCCCGCGGTACATCTCGACGGACTGCTCGAGCATGCGCGTGGTGTTGCGCGAGGAACGGAGCTGGCCGACCAGGCCTGCCGCGTGCCAGGTGGCGCCGTCGGTCAACTGATGCTGTTCGAGGAGCACCACATCCTGCTCGCCGCACCTGGTCAGCCAGTAGGCGATGCTGCAGCCCAGAATGCCGCCGCCGATGATGACGATGCGTGCTCGTTGGGGAAGTGTTGTCGTGGGGTTTGTCGCGGTGTTTGTCGTGGGGTTTGTCGTGGGGTTCGCGGTACTCATGTCTCAGGCCTTCACGCGTGCGTTGGTCGGGTCGTAGAGGGGTTGCAGGGCGACCTCCGCAGGCACGCGTTCGCCGGCTACCTCCAGCTCGTATGAGCCGGCCAGTACCCACTCGGCGGTCACGCCGGCGGGCCGCCGTACGTAGCCGTAACCGATGGAGCGCGCTACCGAGTAGCCGTAGCCGCCGCTGGTCAGCCAGCCCACGCGTTCGCCATTGCGGTAGATGGTCTCGCGGCCGAGCAGGATGGTGGACGAGTCGACGGTGAAGGCGGCCAGCAACTTGCCGACCCCATTCGAGCGCTGCGCCTCGATGGCTTCGCGGCCCCGGAAGGGAATACCGCTCTTCATCTTCACGGCCCAGCCGAGCCCGGCCTCGACGGGGGTGTGGTCGGGGCCGATGTCGCTTCCCCAGGCGCGATAGCCCTTCTCCAGCCGGGTGCTCTCGATGGCGCGGTAGCCCGCATTCGCCAGCCCGTGCCCGGCGCCGGCAGCCATCAGCGTGTCGTACACCCCAGTGGCCGACTCCACGGGTAGGTGCAGCTCCCAGCCCAGTTCACCCATGTAGGTGATGCGCAGCGCACGGGTTGCGCAGCCACCGATGCCGATGTTTTGGAACGTGCCGAACGGGAACGCTTCATTGGACAGGTCGGTCGTGGTGATCGATTGCAGGATCGTCCGCGACGCCGGCCCCATCAAGGTGAGCACCGAGTAACTGGAGGTGACGTCGAACAGTTGCGCGTCGAGGCTCTCGGGAATGTTGCGCTGGATCCAGTCGAAGTCGTGTGTCGCGAAGCCGGTGCCGGTGACGATGTAGAACTCGTTGTCGGCCACGCGTGCCACGGTCAGGTCGGCTTCGATGCCGCCGCGGTCATTGAGCATCTGGGTGTACGTGAGCGAGCCGACCGGCCGTCTCACATTGTTGGCGCAGATCCAGTCCAGCGCGGTCAGCGCGTCTGGCCCCTTCAGCGCGAACTTGGCGAATGACGTCTGGTCGATCAGAACTGCAGCTTCGCGGCACGCTGTGTGCTCGCGACCCACTGCCGCGAACCAGTTCTGCCGCCTGTAGGTGTATTCGTCACGTGGAGATTCGCCAACGGACAGATCCGCAAACCAGTTCGGCCGCTCCCAGCCCAGCTTCTCGCCGAAACTGGCGCCCTGCGCCAGCAGGCGGTCGTAGAGCGGCGACGTGCGTGCGGGGCGACCGCTGTGATGCTCTTCGAACGGCCAGGCCATCGTGTAGTGCTTTCCGTATGCCTCCAAGGTGCGGGTGCGCACCCAGTCCGTATCGGCGTGCGGCCTACCGAAACGCCGTAGATCCACCACCCACAGGTCGTACGGCGGCGCGCCGTCGTGCACCCATTCGGCCAGCGCCTGCCCGGCGCCGCCCCCGGCTGCAATACCGAAGGCGTTGAATCCTGCGCCGACATACATGTTGCGGAGTTCGGGTGCCTCGCCGAGGATGAAGTTGCCGTCAGGTGTGAAGCTCTCCGGCCCGTTGATCAGCGTGCGAATGCCGGTGTCGGCCAACTGCGGGACGCGGCCGATGGCCAGCTCCATGATGGGTGCGAAGTGGTCGAAGTCGCTGTCGAGCAGCTGGAACTCGAAGGGTCGGGGAATGCCGCCGACCGCCCACGGAATCGGGTTCGGCTCGTATCCGCCCATCACCAAGCCGCCGACTTCCTCCTTGTAGTACGTCAGTCGGTCGGGGTCGCGCAGCGTCGGCAGGTCGCGGGGCACCTCCGGCGTGAACTGCTCGGTGATCACGTACTGGTGCTCCACCGACACCAGCGGCACGTTGACACCGACGGTGGCGCACAGTGCCCGAGTCCATTGTCCGCCGCAGACGACGACCTTCTCGCATTCGATTCGACCCTGGCTGCCGTCCGGTGAGACGGTGACGACGGCCTTGATCACCCCCGCCTCGACCTCGATTCGCAGCACCTCGGTGTCCTCGCAGATGGTGGCGCCATGCATACGTGCGCCACGGGCGAGCGACATGGTGATGTCGCTGGGGTTGGCCTGGCCGTCGGTCGGCAGGAACGCCGCGCCGACCACATCGTCGACCTGCATCAGCGGCCACAGATCCTGGGCCTCCTTCGGTGTCAGCAGGTGCATCTCCAAGCCGAAGCTCTTCGCTGTCGTGGCCTGCCGCTTGACTTCCGTCCAACGCTCCAGGTTGCACGCCAGCCGCAGCCCGCCGTTCATCTTCCAGCCGGTGGCCTGGCCGGTGTCGGCCTCCAGCGTCTTGTACAGCTCGACCGAGTTGCCCAACAATTGCGTGATGTTGGCACTCGTGCGCAGCTGGCCAACCAAGCCTGCCGCGTGGAAGGTGCTGCCGGAAGTGAGCTTGTGTTTCTCCAGGAGCACCGTGTCGGTCCAGCCGAGCTTGGCCAGGTGGTAGGCGGTGGAACAGCCGACGATGCCACCGCCGATGACGACGGTGCGAGCAGAACTTGGGAGAGCAGTCACGCCGGGCATCATCGCGCGCTCCGTGCGCGTGATCGCGACCCACCGTTCACGGAACAGTCGTTCAGGCTTCGCAGGCTGAGGTCTATGCTCCACGATCGTTGGGGAAAGTTGTACACGGGGAGCATGCCAGTGGTGGATCCGATGATTTCGGTGAGAGACCTGTGGAAGGTCTATGGCCCGCGGGCCGAGCGCATCGTGGGCGCTCCCGAGGCCGACCTGCCACGCGGTGAACTACAGGAAAAGCTGGGCAACGTGGTCGCCATGCGCGACGTCAACCTCGATGTCGCGCCGGGTGAGGTGTTCGTGGTGATGGGGCTCTCGGGCAGCGGCAAGAGCACGCTGATTCGGTGTCTGACCCGCCTCATCGAGCCCACT
>JBBQMG010000171.1:0-7494 GCA_038328705.1 Acidimicrobiales bacterium
GCCATCGCCCTCTGAATCAAAACTTCTGTGCGCGTGTCCACCGAGCTGGTGGCCTCGTCGAGAATCAAGATCGTCGGGTTGGCCAGGAAGGCGCGGGCGATGGTGAGCAACTGCTTTTCGCCGGCGCTCACCGAACTGCCCTCATCGTCGAGCACGGTGTCGTAGCCCAGCGGCAGCGAGTGGGCGAAGCGGTCGACGTAGCAGGCCTTGGCGGCCGCCATGATCTGTTCCTCGGTGGCCTCGGTGTTGCCGTATGCGATGTTTTCGCGGATGGTGCCGCCGAACAGCCAAGTGTCTTGCAACACCATGCCCATCTCGCCGCGCAGTTCGGCGCGGGGCATCTGCGAGATGTCGCGGCCGTCCAGTGTGATTGCACCGCTGTTGAGCTCGTAAAAGCGCATGATCAGGTTGACCAGCGTTGTCTTGCCGGCACCAGTCGGGCCAACGATTGCCACGGTCTGGCCGGGCTCGGCCACCAGCGACAGGTTGTCGATGAGCGGTGTGTCCAACCGGTAGCGGAACGACACGTCGATGAACTCGACGCGACCCTTCGCCGGCGAGGGGTTGACGGTGGCAGGTACGTCGGGGCTTTGCTCGGGCGCATCGAGTAGCTCGAACACGCGCTCGGCAGAGGCAATACCGGACTGCAGCACGTTGACCATCGAGGCCGTCTGCGTGAGTGGCTGCGAGAACTGGCGCGAGTACTGGATGAAGGCCTGCACATCGCCGAGGCCCAGTGAACCGTTCGCCACTTTCAGGCCACCGAAGACGGCGATGGCGACGTAGTTCAGGTTGCCGATCATCACCATCGCCGGCTGCACGCAACCGCTGATGAACTGGGCTGCGAAGCCAGCCTCGTAGAGCTTGTCGTTGGTGGCGTCGAAGCGGGCTTGAGCCTCGCGCTGGCGGCCGAAGGCCTTCACGATCGGGTGCCCGGTGAATGTTTCCTCGACCTGCGCGTTGAGCGCCCCGGTGTGTTTCCACTGGGCAATGAACTTGCCCTTGGAGTGGCCGGCGATCTTCTTCATCAGCAGTAGTGAGACGGGTACGGTGACGACGGCGACAATGGCCAACTGCCACGAGATCCACAGCATCATGGCAATGGTGCCGACAATGGTGAGGATGCCCTGGAGCAGCTGGCTGAGCGACTGTTGCATGCTCTGCGCAACGTTGTCGATGTCGTTGGTGACGCGACTGAGCAGGTCGCCGCGGGCCTGGCGGTCGAGGTACGACAGCGGCATCGCGTGTAGCTTCGTCTCCACGTCGGCACGCATGCGGTACATCGTGCGCTGCACGACGCCAGCCAGTACGAACGCCTGCAGGTAGGCCAATGCGTACCCGACGAGGTACAGACCGACAGCGATCCACAACGTCGTGTGCAGGGCAGCAAAATCGATACCTGCGCCGCCCCTCGCTGAACGAACAAGACCATCGAAGATGAGGTTCGTCGCGTGGCCCAGGATCTTCGGGCCGGAGACGACGAGCGCGACGCTGACGACGGCGAGCACCAGCACCAGGTAGGCCTTCGGGCGCTCGGGCCCCAGCCGGCGGAACAGGCGCTTGCTGGATGCGGAGAAGTCCTTCGACTTCTCTGTGGGCACGCCCACTGTGTTCATCCGACCGCCGCGCATCTCCGCCGCGCTGGAGGGCGGAGCCGGAGGTTGCTTGGTGCCGTGGTCGTCGTGGGTGCCGTTGGTGTTGTCGCCGTCGCTCATGCCGCGGCCTCCTCGGCGGTGAGCTGCGAGTTCACGATCTCGACGTAGGTCGGGCAGCGTTCCAGTAGTTCCTGGTGCGTGCCCAGACCGACGGGCTCGCCGTCTTCGAGGACGAGGATCTGGTCGGCGTTCTTGATGCTGGTGACCCGCTGGGCGACCATCAGCACGACGGCATCGCGTGTGTATGGCACGAGCGCCGCACGCAACCGTGCGTCGGTGGCCATGTCGAGCGCCGAGAGCGAATCGTCGAAGAGGTACACCTCGGGTTTGCGGACCAGCGCGCGGGCAATCGCCAAGCGCTGGCGTTGACCACCCGACACATTGCTGCCGCCTTGGGAGATGGCGGAGTCGATGCCGTCGGGCATGGCACGCACGAAGTCAGCGGCCTGCGCGACAGTGAGTGCTTCCCAGAGCTCGTCGTCGGTTGCGTCGGGCTTGCCGTAGCGGAGGTTGCTGGCAACCGTTCCGCTGAACAGATACGGCCGCTGTGGCACCAGGCCGATGCGCTGCCACAGGGCGTCGGTGGCCAGTTCGCGGACGTCGACTCCGTTGACCAGCACCGAGCCGTGGGTGACATCGAACAGTCGCGCCACCAGGCTGACCAAGGTGGTTTTGCCGGAACCGGTACTGCCGATCACGGCCGTGGTTTGGCCGGCGAGGCAGGTGAAAGTGACGTCGGCCAGCACCGGCTGCTCGGCGCCGGGGTAGCGGAACTCTGCGTTGCGGAACTCGACGGAGGCGCCCTCGGGCAACGCAAGTACGGCGTGGTCGGCGGCCTTCACGCTGGACGGCGTGTCGAGCACCTCTTGAATTCGCTCTGCGCTCACCGCTGCGCGGGGCACGAGTGCCGCCATGTACGTGGCCAACATGACGGCCATCAGGATCTGCATCAGATACTGGAGGAACGCGATCAGCGCGCCGATCTTCAGCTCGCCCGCGTCGACGCGATTCGCCCCGAAGTAGATGACGGCAACGCTGGAGACGTTGACGATCATGATGACGGTGGGGAACATCAGACCCATCAACCGGCCAGCGCGCAGCGCAGTGCGTGTGAGCTGGTCGTTGCTGCGTTCGAAGCGCGCAGTCTCGTACGGCTCGCGCACGAAGGCGCGGACCACCCGGATGCCGGTGATCTGCTCGCGCAGCACGCCGTTGATCCCGTCGGTGCGCTCTTGAACCAGTCGGAACGTGGGCACCATGTTGTAGATGACGGTGCCGATGGAGAGCACGAGGACCGGAATCGCCACCGCAAGAATCCATGTGAGCTGCACGTCCTCGCGCAGCGCCATCACCAACCCACCCGCGGCAGTCAGCGGTGCTGCGATCAGCAGCGTGCATGTCATCTGGACGAGGGTTTGTACCTGTTGGGCGTCGTTGGTGACGCGTGTGATCAGTGTTGGCGGGCCGAAATGACTGACCTCGCGAGCAGAGAACTCGGTGACCTGATGGAACAGCGAGCCGCGCACATCGCGACCGAATCCGGTCGCAACTTTCGAGCCGTAGTAGATGGCCGCGATGGAGAACGCGATCTGGATCAGGGCCACCAGGAGCATCAGCCCACCGTGGCGCCAGATGTAGCCGGTGTCGCCGGTGACCACGCCCTTGTCGATGATGTCGGCGTTGAGGGTGGGAAGGGTGAGCGCCGCCGCTGTCTGGGCTGCCTGCAAGAGCACGACCGCGACCAGCAGCGACTTGTAGCGGCGAAGGTGCGTGCGCAGAAGTCGGATCAACATGTGTCCGACATCATGCCGCCGATCAAGGATTCTGCACGAACTCGGCCGATGTGAGGCCTGCAGGCTCAGGTAGGTTCGCGCGGCCATGAACGTCGCGTCCACGCCATCCACTGCCCAGCTGCCAGACCGAGTCGACGTGGTCGTCGTTGGTGCCGGTCTTGCGGGCTTGGCTGCAGCCCGCGCTGTCGAGGCCGCTGGACGGACGGCGGTAGTGGTGGAAGCGTCCGACGGTGTCGGCGGACGAGTACGTACCGATGTGGTCGACGGGTTTCGCTTGGATCGCGGGTTCCAAGTGCTGCTGACCGCCTACCCGGAAGTTGGCCGCCAGCTCGATCTGGCGGCACTGCGTCCGTGCGCGTTCGGCCCTGGGTCGCTCGTCTGGCTGGGAAAGCGGATGTACGCCATCGGCGACCCCACTCGCCGGCCCAGCATGCTCTTTTCCAGTGCGATCGCTCCCGTGGGCAGCGTGACCGACAAGTTGCGGTTGGCAGCCATGCTGCACCGGCTGCGCAAGGCGGACCCTGTCTCGCTGCTGCACCGCGAGGACGTCAGCACGCTGACAACGTTGCGCGAGCTCGGGTTCAGCACTCGGATCATCGATCGGTTCTTCCGTCCGCTGCTCGGTGGCATTCAGCTCGATGCGAACCTGTCTACCAGTCGGCGCATGGCCGACATCATTCTGCGCTGCCTGGCCGTCGGGGACTCGGTGGTGCCGGCGATGGGCATGCAAGCCATCCCCGACCAGATGGCCGCCGGCCTGCTTCCCGGCACGGTGCATCTCGGTTGCCCTGTCGCCGCGGTGGCGCCAGGCGAGGTGCGGCTGGTCGATGGGCGAGTGGTGCGCGGCGCACGCGTCATCGTTGCCACGGAGGGGCCCATCGCGGCCGAGTTGCTGCGCGGCCGACACGTCGTGGCCCCCGCCTCGCGCACCGTTTCGTGCGTGTGGTTCGCAGCTCCGAAGCCCCCGATCGACGACAAGCTCATCGTCCTCGACGGCACGTCCAGCATGAACGGTGCGATCGCCGGCCCAGCGTTGAATGTGGCCGTGATGAGCAACGTGTCACCGAACTATGCGCCGGAGAGCCAAGCGCTGATTGCAGCCGCGTGCCCAGCAGCCGAGGGGGACTTGAGCGGGCTACCCGATGCGGTGCGCTCTCAGCTGCGACGTTGGTGGGGTGCGGAAGTGGACGAGTGGCGAGTGCTGCGCACCGACACGATCGCCCACGGCCAACCCGATTCGCAGCCACCGTTCGCGCCCAAGAAGCCAGTGGCGCTGGGCGAGGGCCTGTTCGTCTGCGGCGATCACCGCGATACCCCCTCGATCCAGGGCGCCCTGTTCAGCGGCCGCCGAACTGCCCAAGCGGTCCTCGCCTCCCTCGGCTGAGTCAGCACCGTCGGGCGCTGCGCGGCACGATCAGGATTGGGTCAGTTTCGACTGCGGTAGGTCAAGACTGTGTTGGATGTGCCGATGACTGCCTTGTGATTGAGGGCGGGGTAGCAGGTGGAAGCGCGTTTGCGCAGGCGTCGCAGCGGCGCGCCACGGCTGACCGGCTGCTCGCGGAAGCCAAATGGCTGGAGGCGCTGGCGGCCGACGAGCGCACGATGGCGATGCAGTTGGCCATGTTGCCACCGGCGTACGCCCTTCTCCATGACTTGCGGCTGCCTGGGTCGAGAGGCAACGTCGATCACCTCGTGATCGGGCCAGGTGGGGCATTCGTAGTGGTCATTCGCCGCTGCGAACACACCGTCGAACATCGCGATGGCCAACTGTGGGCCGACTCGCAGTCGCTCAGCGACGTGCTGACGGCCGCCGAGGTCGAATCCCAGTTGCTCACCCAACTGCTGCGCACACCGGTGGTCGGCGTCGTGGCGTTGCTCAACGCGACCCTGCCCGCCGCCCTACCCTCGAAAGTCGCCGGCGTGCTCGTCTGCACCGGCGACCTGCTCGGCCGAGTCATCACCCGCGGCTCGCACACGTTGCTACCACCGCATCAGGTTGCCGAAGTCACCGAGCGGGCAGTGCCGTTGCTGCACAGCCCATCGTCAGTGCCCCGAACAGAGTCGGCGCTCGGAGTGCAGGCAGAGCCGTCGCCCGACATGTCGGTTGTTCCCTTTGTGCCCCCGCATGCGGCGTCCGCCGAGTCGGTGCAGCGTCGCCTTGCCACCGAGCAGGCCGCCAAGAGAACGCGCCGCAACGAACCGATCTCCCCGGCGTCCGGGCGCCGCAGGCACACCCTTCCCTCTGCCGCGACCAAGGAGACGTCCGGCCGTTCGAGGTCCATTCGCTTCTTCGGGGCGGCGCTCGTCGTCATGTGTGTGCTCGCAGTCGCGTTCGGCAGCCTGGTCAGCACCATCTGGGGTGACGATGAGTCGGACGTCGACGCGTCCCCAACGGCGTCCGCCGCGGAGTTCGGCGTCACCGTGGCCACGGCCCGCGACAGCGGCGTCTCCACACCATCGACCCCTGTCGTGAGAACAGCGCCCATCGTCGCGTTCGCAGCAACATGCCCGACAGCTGGCAGCGGCTGGCGGCTTTCACCGGTGTGGCCGGGCGATGTGTCCGGTCTGGTGCGATACGAGATCGAGCTCCAGAACCTCGACGCCACCTGGACCGAGATGCCCGCGATCGAATCGCCACTCACCCCGTGGTCATCGCTCGTCGGCCAACCAGCCAACGCTGCCTACACCATGCGGATCACTGCGGTGTTTGCCGACTACAGGGTCGACAGCGAGGCGACGATTGTCACCGCACCCGCAACTGACTGTTAGCTGACCGCCCGGGTTGGGCGCCAACTCGGCGACACCCGCGAACTTCACCGCGTTGGGGGAGGCCGCCGGTAGCATTCCAGGCCGCGCCATCGGCCTTTTCGGTCGTTGCGCGCCCACACATCGCAGCACGAGAGTAGAGAGACAACGAGATGGCCAAGCGCGAATTCCCCCTGGAGCGCACACGCAATATCGGCATCATGGCCCACATCGACGCCGGCAAGACCACTACCACCGAGCGCATCCTCTACTACACGGGCAAGAGCTACAAGATCGGTGAGGTGCACGACGGCGCTGCGACCATGGACCACATGGCGCAGGAGCAGGAGCGTGGTATCACCATCACGTCCGCCGCCACCACGTGCATCTGGGACAACCACCGCATCAACATCATCGACACCCCCGGCCACGTGGACTTCACCATCGAGGTCGAGCGTTCGCTGCGCGTCCTCGACGGTGCCGTCACCGTGTTCGACTCGGTCGCCGGCGTCGAGCCGCAGACCGAAACCGTCTGGCGCCAGGCCAACAAGTACAAAGTGCCGCGCATGTGTTTCGTCAACAAGATGGACCGCATCGGTGCCGACTTCTACCGCACCGTCGAGATGGTGAAGACACGCCTTTCCGCTGTGCCGGCCGTGTTGCACCTTCCCATCGGCGCCGGTGGCCCGGAGAGCAACAAGCCGTTCCTCGGTCTCATCGACCTGGTGAAGATGAAGGCACTCGTGTGGCACGACGAAGAGTTGGGCGCCAAGTGGGACGAGCTGGACATTCCCGCTGACATGGCCGAGCAGGCCGCCGAGTACCGCGAAGCGCTGCTCGAGACCATTGCCACCAGCGACGACGAAGTGATGGAGAAGTACCTCGCCGGTGAGGAGCTGACAGAGGCCGAAGTCAAGCGCGCCATCCGTAAGGGCACCCTTGCATTCGACTTCGTCCCCATCCTGTGTGGCTCGGCCTTCAAGAACAAGGGCGTGCAGCCCATGCTCGACGCGGTCATCGACTTCCTGCCCAGCCCGCTGGACATCCCGCCGACGCAGGGCACCAAGCCCAACCACGAGGACGAGATTCTCACCCGCAAGGCGGACGAGAACGAGCCGTTCGCGGCGCTGGCCTTCAAGATCGTGGCCGACCCGTTCGGTAAGCTCACCTACTTCCGGGTCTACTCCGGCCAGATCAGCAAGGGTGAAGAGGTCTACAACTCCACCAAGGAGCGCCGCGAGCGCCTTGGCCGCATCTTGCTCATGCACGCGAACCAGCGTGAAGACCTCGATGTAGCCATG
>JBBQMG010000172.1:0-7457 GCA_038328705.1 Acidimicrobiales bacterium
AGACCACCGCCGGGTCCAGAGCGCGTACCATGATGAGTGCCTTCCACTGGTCGTTGGTTGTGAGTGCACTCGCCATCAAACGCGAGACACAGCAACGACCGGTGGATGGTCACCACTACCTATCCGCGCGGCCCCTAAGCGTGGTCTTCACGCAGATCCCGACATTGCGGTGGGTTCGCGGTCGCCGCCGGATGGTGTCGTTGGCGGTGATGAACCTCTGGTTCGTCGCTGCCTTCGCCCTGATGAACATCACCCTATATACGCCCGTCGCAGTTGCGATCGTGGCGATCGGCGTTGCCCAGGTGCCGGGTGGTTTCGGGAAGGCGGTGTTGGGCGCGGTGCGACAACCGCTCACGTCCGACCTTGCACCAGCGGAGCTGGTGGGTCGCTACTTCGGACTGGCCACCATGGTCTTCCAAGGGTCGATGGGCTTGGCCAATACGCTGGGGGGCATCGTGATGCAGCACTCGCTGAAGCTGGTGTGGCTGGTGCCGCTCATTGGCTCGATTGCTGGTGTCGTTGGTTCGTTGGCACTTCGGCGTCGTATCCCTCCTCACCTCGCGATCAGTGCCTAGTGCCGTCGGTGCGCTGATGCGTAGAGCCGACACTCGCCGGATACCCACGACTACGCTCGTGGCACTGGTGGCCGCTGTGGGCGGTGGTCGTCGAGCGCGCAGGATGGGTCCACGTCGATGACTTCACATGAGATGGGCGAGCAGACCGCCACGTCGTCAGTAGCGCGCACGCCTGAGGAGTTGCTGGCCGATGACATGCCCATCGGTTTCCGTCGCGACATCGAAGGTCTGCGAGCGATAGCGGTCCTCGCAGTGCTGCTCTATCACGCGCGTCTTGGTCCAACGAGCGGGGGTTTTCTCGGCGTCGATGTGTTCTTCGTTGTCTCGGGCTACCTGATCACCTCGCTGTTGATGAAGGATCTTCTTCTGCGCGGTGGTCGAGCGCTGCCCCGGTTCTGGGGCCGCAGGGCCCGGCGCTTGCTGCCTGCGTCGCTCTTGGTCGTCATCGTCACGTTGCTTGCCGGTCGCTTCATGTTGGACCCGCTGTCGCAGGCCGACCTTGCCGATGACGCGCTGTGGGCCAGTGGTTTCGTGATCAACATCAAGTTCGCGATGGGCGACGGATACGTCGTCAGCCAGTCGATGCCGACACCCCTGCTGCACTTCTGGTCGCTGGCCGTCGAGGAGCAGTTCTACATGCTGTGGCCGCTGCTGCTGTATGCGTTGACTCGCGTTCGGTGGCACACGCGTCGGTACGCACTCGCGATCTTGGCGGGATTCTTCCTGCAGTCGCTGCTGGCGTTCGTGTGGTTCTCCGAGTGGGCGCGCACGCCGACGTTCTTCCTGCTGCCCACCCGCGCGTGGGAGCTCATCGCCGGCGCGATGCTGGCGCTGACGGGCGGCACGGTACTGCGCCTGTCGCCGACCGTGAGAGCGTCTGTCGCCTGGTTCGGATTGTTCATCATCGGCTATTGCGTGGTCACCTACGACGACACCATGAACCTCGGTTACGCCGCGCTACTTCCGGTGTTGGCCACGGTGGCCATCATCGCCGCCGCGGGTAGCGGCCACCTCAACGAGCCAGCCGCCTATCTCGGCATGCGGCCGTTGGTGTGGGTCGGTCAGCGCTCGTATGGCATCTACCTCTGGCATTGGCCGATGCTGGTGCTGATCGACGCCAAGTTCGGCCCTCTGTCGGCGCCGGCTCGCATCGCGGTGCTGCTTGCCTCTGTCGGCGCTGCCGCCTTGTCGTTCAACTATCTGGAAAATCCGGTGCGGCAGTCGGTGTGGCTGGCAGCTGTCCCGCGTCGCAGCCTTGTGCTCGGGGCCTCGCTGGTCACGGTTGGCGCACTCGCCGCGGTGGTCATGATCAACCTTCCCAACGACATCGAAGGGGGTGGGGTAGCCGCGGCGCCAACGTTGCCACAGGCGGTCGCCGACACAGCGGTCACCTCTATCTCTGCAGTGACGCGAAGCACGGCTGCGGGAAGCACCACCGTTCCGGGGCCAACCACGACCTTTGAGCCACCGCCACCATTGGTGCCGTTGGACGAGTTGTTGGCGGCCCAACTGATTGCGCTCGACGACGGTGCACAGGTCACGGAAGTACCGTCGAACGTCGACCCCTCCGTCCAGGGAGTCCGCTCAGACAAACCGAGGGTCTACAGCGATGGCTGCATGCTCAAGGACGGCACGGTCGAACCCAAGGTGTGCGAGTACGGTGACCTGACGTCATCGACCGTGATTGCACTGTTCGGCGACTCACATGCGGCGCAATGGTTCCCAGCGCTGGAAGAGCTGTCCAACACACGCCGATGGAAGCTCATCGTGTTCGCCAAGAGCGGCTGCCCAACCGCCGACGTGCGCATTCGCAGGACGTTTCTGGACCCGGAATGCATCGCCTGGCGCGCCAAAGTGGTCGAGCAGCTTGCGCTCGCCAAGCCCACCATGGTCGTCATGTCCTCGGCGCCGTACGACCCGGGCGGCTCCGATGTCGGGCTCGACTCCGACGAAGTGTGGCGAAGGGGGCTCACCGCCACGCTCGACCAGGTTCGCCCCAACACCGAGAAGTTGCTGATCATCGGCGACACCCCCCTCCCGATTCACCAGATCCCCAACTGCCTGTCCAAGCAGCCACGCAACGTGCGTGGGTGTCTCGCTCCGCGGATGGATTCCGTCGATGTCTCGCGTGTGCAGCTCGAACGCCAGGTGGCTGGCGAGCACGATGCCAGCTTTGTGTCGGTCAGCGACTGGCTGTGCGGCACCTCGGAGTGCCCGGTGATCATCGGCAACATGATCCTGTATCGCGACAACAACCACATCTCAGCCACGGCTTCCAGGTACTTTGCGCCGTTCCTGGCTGCAGTGGTGGTGCCGTTGCTGCCGTGAAGTGCCCTGTCCGACGTCTTCGATACAGAGAAGAATGCACGACTCGCAATACAACTGTCACATTGGTAGTCTTTCCGTCATGATTCAAACCCGCCGGTTGACGGCTCGCGTCCTGGTGACCGCCATAGCGGTCACCAGCATGTTCGCTGGCGTGCCCACCGCCAGGGCCGACGGGGTGAGCGACCAGAAGCAGGTCGTCGAGCAGTTGGCGGCGGAACTGGATTCGCTCAACGCGCGCATCGCCACACTGGATGAGGAGTACGGCGCAGCGCAGGACAAGCAGGTCGAACTGCAGAGCGAGATCGCCGAGAGCACGGCCAAGGTCGATGCCGAGAACGCAAAACTGGCCGAGCTGCAGGCCGCAATGACCGAGATTGCCGTCAACCGGTTCGTTGGCGGCGATTCCTTGGGGCTCAGCCCGCTGTTCTCCTCAGCGACGAGTTACAACGATGCACAGCAACTCGATGCACTCTCGTCGATTGCTCTCGATACCGGCGCAGGCACGGCCGACGAGCTCGATTCGCTCGTACGCCAGATGGACGCCGACGTTGCCAAGTTGCAACGTCAGGAAAAAGATGCAGCAGATCTGGTCACGTACCTCGACGCGAAACTCGCCGAGGGTCAGAAGTTGATCGCCGAGTACACCACGAAGTCCGCCGAGGCGAAGGCGAAGTACGGCGAGCTCGTCCAGCAAGAGGCCGATCGGCAGATGACGCTGCGGGCCGAAGCGGCCGCAAAAGCTGTCGAGGACGAACAAGCACGCGCAGCCAGTGCGGCAGCAGCGAGTGCCGCCGCTGCCACCGCGGCAGCCCCCCGTGGCGGCGGCAACACGGGTGTTACCACCACCGGCGGAGGCGTCACTTCTGCACCAGCGTCGTCCACCCCCGTCGCTGCGCCAAAGCCCGCGATTCCGCAACCGCCGCCCGTGTCCGGCGCTGCGGGTGCGGCCGTCTCCGCTGCGTACAGCCAGCTCGGCGTTCCCTACGTTGCGTTCAAAGCGTCGCCCAGCGACGGGTTCGACTGCTCTGGGCTGACGAGTTGGGCGTGGGCGCAGGCGGGCGTGTCGATTCCACACCAGTCGGGACAGCAGTTCAGGTCCAACCCGCAGGTGCCCAAGAACGAGGCGCAGCCGGGTGACCTGGTCTTCTTCTACTCACCGATCAGCCACGTCGGCATGTACGTCGGCGACGGGATGATGATCGACTCCCCGCACACCGGCGCCTTCGTGCGACTCAGATCGGTGAACTGGAACGCGGTCGTTGGCGTCAGCCGCCCCGGCTGAAATGGCAGGGGCGACGAGGCGCGCGTGGCCCGATCAGTCGGACCTGTTGATCTCGCGTACGAGCTTGAGCATGAGTTTGAATGAGCGTGATGGCTGTTCCAGGTCGTTGACGGTCCCAGCGAAGTAGGTGCCTGAGACGACATCGACGAACGCGAATGCTCCCGAAAGCCCAGAGTGATCGCAGAGGTCTGGCGGCGTGCCACTCAACCACATCGCGCGTGGCAACCTGAACTGCAAGTGCCCGAGCCCCGCCTGAAGGGGGAAGAACACTCGGCGGTATTCACCGCCGAATGGGTCATTCTCGAACAGTTCGCCCGTGTGAAATGCGCGGAGGAACCGCATCAGGTCCGCCGACGTTGCGACGATGCCGCCGTCGGGCCCGAAGCTCGCCATGGCGTTCGGAATGCTGAGTTGGCGTCGACCGCTGTGAAGGGAGAGCGGTCGCCGGTCGGCCGGATCGACGTACAACCAGGTGTCCGTCAATCCGAGCGGTTCGAACACCTCGTTCGCGAGGACCTCGTTGTAGCTGGTCGATGTCGCGTGTTCGATCACTCGGCCGAGGAGTTGGTAGTTGGTGTCGCTGTAGAGCGCTCGACGGCCTTGGCCGGGTGCGAACGACGCACCGCTGTCGCGTGCCCAACGTACGACGTCATGGATGTTCCAGGACACGTCCAAGTTGGTTCTCAGTTGCTTTTCGAGTGATGGTTCGCTCTTGCGTCGGTTGCGCCCGGAGAAGTAGTCGCGAAGACCTGACGTGTGTTCGAGGAGGTGCCGCAACGTGATCGAGGGTGTGTGATCGACGCCGCGATGTACGTGGAGCTGATCCACTTCTCCCGGCTCGACTCGGTCGATGAGCCGGTCGTCCACCGACAGTACCGAGCGCTCTGCGAGCCGGAGGATGATGGCGGTGGTGTACAGCTTGGTCGTGCTGGCCACGAAGAATGGCATTGCTGCCGTGATACTTCCGCATCCCGTTGTCCACGAGATCTCTCGACTCGGCTGTTCGATCCGCACGACGACACCGTCGACACCAGCAGAGGCTTGCTCGACGACACGTTGGAGTCGTCGGAAGAGTTCAGCGGTCATGATCGGACTCGATGCGGTCGAGTTCCCGGAGCGACTCCTCGACCCACGACATGGTCGCACGGGCCGTATGTTCCCCTGCAGATACCGTGATCAGGAAGAAGGGGTGATCGTCGCTCGGTCCTTCGGACTGGATCTCCCGGCGGATCGTGTCGAATTCATGGAGCTGCTGGACGGCAGCACTCCTTGCATCTTCGAGCAGCAGACGACACCCGTCAACGCCGAGACGACGACCGAAGAAGAGACGCAGCAGTGTCCCGTTGCGAGGCTGTGCGGACTGCGCCGGCTCGGACAGCCGAGTCTGTAGGCGCACTAGCCCCCGGGCGGTGATCGTGAACTTCGACTTCGAATCGGGGCCCTCACGCGCGCGCTCGACGAATCCGTCAGCGCGCAACTGGGCGAGCGTCGGGTAGATCTGGCCGAAGCTCTCACTCCAGAAGTGGCCCAGCACGCCGCGGATTGCGTGTCGCAGCGCATACCCACTCATCGGCTCGACGCTCAGCGCTCCGAGCACCGCCACGTCTGTCTGCTGCTTGAACACCATCGGGAGAGTATATCTGTCAGATATAGTCGCCGCGGCGTGCCTGAACCGTGCGAAAGCCCGCCCAAGCGGTTCGATGATGCGGATGCATCCGCTGTGAACGTGCGAAGATCCATCAGGTCGGAGTCCCTGCCGGCGACATGCTTACCGAAGGAACGATCAATATGACCGACACATCGATCTCAACACCGGATAGCAAAGTGCTGATCTGCCTCACCCACGGCGCCGAAGAGCCCGAGAACGTGCTGATCGCATACCTGCTCGGCGTCGAAGCACTTCGGGCCGGCAAGGAGGCGCTGATGTTCCTCACCAAGGACGCCATCCACCTCGCCACAGTGGGCTTCGCGGCAACCATCGACGTACCCGGAGCACCCTCGCTCGCAGCGTTGCATGACGAGTTCGTAGCCAGTGGCGGCCGCATGTACGCCTGTCCCGTGTGCGTCAAAATTCGCAGCATGCAAGACGCCGAATGGATCGCCAGCTCCAAGGTCGCCGGCGTCCCTGCCGTGTTCGAGTACACCACAGGCGGCGCCTTGGTCTTCAACTACTGACGTCTGCAGCGTCGAGTTCCGTCGTCGGCTCGTACAGAACCGTAACGAGGAGGTGATCGGTCACCCGTTTGCCGGCGGCTTCGGGACACTTCGTTTCGGCAGTACCCGTCAAGGGACGTCGAGGTCGAAGACGAACACGCCGGCGATGCCACCTTCGGCCGCTGCGACGATCCGCGCGCCGACTCGCTGGTGCTCGGCATCGGCGAGGTAGTCGTCACGAGCCTTTGGGTCGATGAGGTCGATTATGAATCCCTCTGCGAACCCCTGGTCCATTCCGACCTCGGGACTCACGTTCGTGCCCGTGAGAACAGTAAGGATGCCTGGCAGGTGGCGTCGCAGACCGACGATCTCACCGAAGATCTCGTCGCGTTCGTCCCTGCTGACGTTCGCATGGAACCGGATGAAGACGCAGTGACGGATCATGTGGGCACATCGTTTCACGTCGCCTGGTGTCGACGGGGAACCCGGACGACTCATATCCCTCGAGGAGGGCCAGTTCTAGCGGTCACTGCACGGTGAGGGCAGTGTAGAGGGCTGTGGGGCTTTGGTTGTTGAGTGAGCGGCGGCGTTGTCCGTTGACGATGGTGGCGGCGTGAGCGGCGTCTACTGGGGAGACGACGGCGAGGTCGGTGCCGCGTGGGAACCACCAGCGGAACTGGCGGTTGAGGTTCTCGATCTGACCTCGCTGCCACGGCGAATGCGGCTCACAGAACCAGCAATCGATGTTGTAGCTGACGGCGATGGTTTCCCATTCGGCCCATTCGGAACCTTGATCAAACGACATCGAGCGCAGCAGATGAGACGGGATCTGTTCGCAGGCTTCGACCAGGCCAGCGAGTACCGCTTCGGCGGTGTAGCCGCAGGGCATGGTGATCGGGATCGAGTAGCGGGTGACGCGTTCGGTGAGCCAGATCATCGACGAACGGTTGTTGGCGCCGATGATCTGATCGACCTCCCAATGACCGACTTCGGTGCGGTCGTTCACGGTGTTGGGGCGCTCGGTGATGTTCGGCAAAGCCGGGCGGTTGCTGGGGTTGCGTGTGGTGCGAGAGCGCCGGCGAGGCCGACGCATGCGCAGACACTCACGGGCTTTCACG
>JBBQMG010000173.1:0-7438 GCA_038328705.1 Acidimicrobiales bacterium
GACAAAGCGAAGGTGAAGGTAAAGCGAAAGGAGGAAGTTATTGAAAAAGAAGTTGAATTCTAACAATAGCTTCCTAGGCAATTTTAAAAAAAAATGGCAGTGTTGTAAGTTGAACAAATCCAAATATTGGAATAGAACCCATGGATTGTCAATGGATAACCTCCTATGATTTGAAATTGAAGCATAGCCTATTCTGCACCGCTGGTAGCCATCTTGGCTACACAGCCAAAAAGGATGAGTATCGCAAATAATGCAAGCATGATTTGTTGTTTTTTGTTTTAAGCAATTTGTTTAATTCAAATACAGCTACAGGAAAAGTTCTAAATCAAGAATGGTGTGTAGGGAGGGAAATGCACAGTAGATGGGCATCTTTAACGCTTGTTTAGGAAAAAAGCACCTCCCCGCAAGGGGGTACGGGTTCGAGTCCCGTCCCGGGCACAAGAAATCGCGCTATCTACCTGGTGCTATGTCGATCGGCGTGATGTACGTTGGTTTACGTGGACTGGCCCCCAAACCTCGACTTTGGCCCCCGCTGGCCCCCGGTTGGCCCCCGAGTTGAGACGGCTCGCTGCACTCGTCGGCCTAGCTGGGGCGTGGACGACCTCACAATTTCGGTGAACGACGCGGCCGCGCTGTTGGATTGTTCGGCGGCGACGGTGCGTCGGAGGATCGACGCCGGTGAGATCGAGGCGTTCCCGCAGCGAGGGGCGTGGAGGGTGCTCGTCTCGTCGTTGCGTCCGAGCGAGACGCCTACGGCTGCCGACGCGGCCCCGCACGATCGAGTAGCGGTGCCGTCGCTGGTGGACCGTTTGGTGGGCAGGCCGTGGTTGCTGTCGCCCGAGGACGTGGCGGAGGTGATCGGCTGGCCCGAGGATCAAGTCCGCTATTACATGCGCCGCCGGCTCCTCCCGGCCCGCAAGCTCGGCGCGAAGTGGGTGTGCCCGCAGGACGTGTTCGTCGCATGGTGCGCCGAGGTAGCGGCGTGAAGCGTCGGGTCCGCGCCGAGCCCGGATCGGGGCATGTCGAACTGAAGAACCACAAGTGGTGGGTCCGGCGCACGGTGGTCGGCCCGAACGGCGAGCGACGTCGCTGGCGCGAAGGCCCATATGTGACCCAGGACGACGCCGAAGCAGCGTGCGCCACGGTGACACTGACCTTCTCCGCAGCAACACCGATCGCCGAGTGGCTCGACGGATGGGTTGAGAAGGAGGCCAAGCGAGCGTTGCTCGGCCAACGCGAGGATCACGCTCGCCGGGTCCGCACGGACGTGAATCACGTCAAGCCGTATCTCCAGAACATCCGGATCGGCGATGTGAAGCCGTCGAACTGGATGGATGTGTGGGACGAGCTGTTGGCGGTTCCGAGTGACAAGACCGGCAAGCCGCTGTCCCGCAAGACGGTTGGCAACATCAAGACCACGTTGTCGGGTGCGATGAAGGCAGCGATGCGCGATCGCCTGCTGGATTCCAACCCAGTCCGCGACGCGCCGTTGCCGACGTTGCACCGGGGCAAGGAGGACTCGGTTGGTCAACTCCGCAGGATCCGCCCCGACGAAGTCCTGTCCACTCCCCAGGTGCTGATTCTTCAGCGATGGCTCGTGGAGAACCTTGACGCCGATCCGTTCGTACTGCCTGCGTTGTTGATTCTCGAGACCGGGATGCGCCGCGGTGAAGCCCTCGGCGTGGCCTGGGAGTACGTCGATACCGCCGCCGAGATGCTGCACATCGCCCAACAAGCGGCGCGTATCCCGAGGGTCGGCTACGAGATTCGGCCGCTGAAGTCGCTGCGCTCAAACCGCGTCGTCCGTCTCACGCCGATCGCGGCCGACGCGCTACGTCAGATGCGCCGTCTGCGCGGAGTGCGTGCCATCAACGGTCTCGTGACCCACAAGGACGGCAACGTCTGGAATCCCGACGAGTTCACGCGTTGGGCGACCGCGACGCTGCGGCCGCTGGTTCCGGACGGCCCGAAAGACTGGACGCTGCACACGCTGCGTCACACCCACGCCAGCCACCTCCTCGCTCGCGGTGTCACGCTCGACGATGTAGCCGACCGGCTCGGACACTCGTCGACCGTCGTCACCCAACGGGTCTACGCGCACGCCCTGCCGGAGAACCGGACGCGAGCAGCAGCCGTGTGGTCGGGCCTCGGAGTCGGCATTGGCTGACTGGTCGTTGGAAGTCTTCGAGGCCGACGACGGGACATTCCCGTTCGAGCGGTTCGTGACGCGCGAGTTGTCAGCGTTCCAGCGGCAGGCGCTCGATGAGGCACTGCGGTTACGGCTCGCCCGCGACGGGATCGACCTCGCACGATCCGAGTGGCTGAAAGCGCTCGGTACGGGACTTCACGAGTTCCGGGTGCGTCACACCGCTGCCGAGATCGCCGAGATGTTCGGCGGTAATCCGCCCAACGTGCAGCATCCGCCCGAGGCGATTCTGCTGCGCGTGTTCGTCCACTTCCACGGCAATCGGATCGTGCTGTTGATGGCAGGCTACGACAAGGGAGCGGACCCCAGTGCGAAGCGGCAGGGTCGCGAGATCGCGCGGGCACGCAAACTGCTCACACAGTTCAAGGAACGTCAGCGACGGGAACGGTCGAGGCGGCAACGTTGACGACGTATGTAAAAAACGCCATACTCGATGGTGGAGGTGGAGCGATGGCCCGGACCTACGAAGACGTAATGGGGCCGCTCCGTGCGGCCGACGACGAACTGAGCAAGGCACAGAGGGCAGTCTTCGAGCGCGCGTACACGCTCGCCGCGGAGGTCGCCGCGCTTCGCGAGAAACGTGGACTCACCCAGCAGCAACTCGCCGAGCTGGCAGGGGTCGAGCAGTCGGCTGTCTCCAAGATCGAGCGAGGCTTGACCCACCCGTCATCGCGCACGTTGCACCGCGTGGCAGAAGCCCTCGGCGCCGACCTTCATCTCGTCGAACGAGAGCGCGCGTAGCAGCGGCTACTGAGCTGACCACCTCCGTCGAGCGGAGCCATCCCCACCTTGGCTGGTCTGGTGTGTTTTGATGGGCGGCAGGCGCGGGTCATTGTGGTCGGCTGCCGACTCGCGACCTGTGACCGCCCTTCCGGAACCTCGATCGCCGGCAGCTGGGTCAGGCGCAACGACCTGCCCGCCGACGCGAACGGACGTGGATCGCCGATCTACCGGAGCGTTTGGTCTACCGCCGCGGCGACTACTTGTATGAGTGGCAATAGAACTGCCCACTGGTCAACAGCCCCGGCTTCAAAATGAACGCACTGTGATGAACCTTCGAGATTCAGCCGCCTGGCGACCTGGCTAGGCATCGGATGGCCGCCGCAGCTCGCTGCAATCCGGCGATCGATGACATTTTGGACGGTCTGGCTACTCGGGATTATGTGATGTGTGACTTGGGCCGGAGTCGAGTGGTCCGTCGAGGTCGGATCTCGGGTTACGGCGCTCACATTATGTGCCGCCCGCGCGCTGTGTGCGAGCGTTGCTGTTCTGACAGAGAGATCCCCGGGACTGCTTCATGTCCGGGTCCAGACGGGAAGCCTCAACGATCTTGTATGGATTCTGGTGAGTTCTCCATCGAATAGGTAATGAGATCGACCAGGCTTGCTTCCATGGATGACCCGCCGAGCGACGATTCTCGCGTGACATCATCTGCGTCGATCGAATCTGAGTTCACCGCCTTCTACCGAGCTGAGCACGAACTCCAAGTGCGTCGAGCGGCACTCATGGTCGGCTCTGGCGACGTAGCCCACGATGTCGTGCACGAAGCGATGGCGTCGATGTACAAGCGATGGTCGAGCATCGATGCTCCAGGTTCGTATCTCAATCGGGCGGTGCTCAACGGATGTCGCGCCGTTGTTCGTGGCCGAGTTGCCGACCGACGAATGCAGCAACGCATACGGCCCATCGACGACAACACACCGCGGGACGATGTCCTGTTCGACGTACTGGCACGGCTGCCGTTCAACCAACGAGCAGCGATCGTGATGCGGTACTTCGCAGGCATGACCGAACACGAAATCGCCGACGCCCTCGACGCCCGTGCCGGCTCGATCGGGCCGTGGATACACCGAGCACTCATCACCCTGCGAAAGGAACTCTCATGAACACGATCGAAGAACAACTCACCAGCGCCCTGCACCGTCGAGACTCCGAACTCACCGTCCACGACGACCTCGACGCGATCCTCAACGATGACGTCATCGTCCGGTCCACCCCGCAGGGAGACACCCGGTCCAGACGTCCCCTCCTGTTGGCGGTCGCGGCAGTCTCGATGGTTGTCGTCGGAGCCGGCGGGCTGATCTGGGCACAGCGCGCCCGCGACACGCCCACGGCGACATCCGACCGGCCCACGCCGGGATTGTCGGTGCTGGCGCCGTCTCTCACCCGGGACCGAATCGACGCGTATCCAGTCATCAACTGGCCCGGCGAGCCGATCCCCGGCGTGTACGCCAGCCACGGGTCACACGACGACGACCAAGGTTGGGGCGGAACGATCGGTGTGCGGAGTCCAGATGGCACGCCGACAACGATCATTGGAGTGCACGTGTTCCCCACTGGTTTCACACCGTTCCCGGATGCAACGCCAGGTCGGATCCCCGGAATCCTCGAGAACCTCGGCGACGGCATCACCTCCCTCACGGCCGCTATCGGCGGATTCCCGGTCGTTGTCGCGGGCGATGACATCGATGTCCTGTACGACGTCGTGGACCTGGTCGAACCAACCGTGGTCGATGACCAACTCGACGGTTACACGTTCAGCGGTTCGCTACTGGCGGGCCTCGTCGAGCTCGAAGCCCCACAGCGGCGTGTGCCGATGGTCGTTCCGGCGCTGTGGACTCATGATGACACCTTCAGCGTCGCCATCGAACAAGGCGCGGTCCTGACCAACCTGGTGGGCCGCCAGGTCGAGCCAATCACGATCAACGGACGCAACGGGTACCGCACGACCAGCGGGGCGCCGACCATTGTCATCGCAGTCAGCACCGACGAGGCGCTGTACGTCGCGAGCACCATCGTCGACATGGAGCAACTCACCGACATCGCAAACAACATCACGTTCGTTGACGAATCGACCTGGGACGACGTCTACAACCCGCAGTCCTCCGTCCCCGACGCCTGACCGACCGAGCCTTGTCCGGACCGGGTACCTGTTCAACAGCGACTGGCGCAGACGCAACGATCAGCACGGCAGCGCCAGCGCATCCGAACACCACCAGCCGAGACGATCTCGTGGCACGAATGGGCCGCCATGCGGCGTTGGACTTGACTAGGACCGTGGGTCCGAATCGGTTGAGCTGATGACGGCAGGGGCCGGGGTGGGTGTCATGTCGAGTGTTCGCGGTGTCGGGTCGGGTCGTTCGTGGCGGGAAGCGGCGTGTCGGGTGCGATAGGCGCCTGGATCTGCGGTTCCGGCGGGTTCAGCAGGTGGCGGGCTGTGCTGCGTTGGCGAGTTTGCGCAGGTTGTGACAGATCGCGTGGAGGGTGAACTCGCCTTGGGCTCCGGCGAGCCCGCGGAGTCGGAGTTGACCGGCGTTCTGTTTCACTTTCATCTGGCCGAACACCGGCTCGATGATCGCCTTTCGACGCGCGTAGTCCGCCCGCCCGGCCTTGGTGCGTAACCGTCGCGCCATGCGTTCACGGCTGGTCGCGTTGTTCGGGATCCGACCGCGTGGGGCGTCAGGAACCTGTTCGTGGTGTTTGAGTCGGCCAGTCGCGACAAGCAGATCATGACCAGAGGTGGCAGCGGCGTCGTTGGTGGAGCAGTAGCCGGCATCAGCCAACGTCCGTTTCGGTGTTCGCAGCCCGGCAGCGCCGAGTCCGTCGTTGATGCGTTGCAGCATGATCGGCAACTGGTTGATGTCAACAGCGGCCTGGGTGACGTAGCTGGCAACGATCACCTGGGAGAACTCATCGGCTGCGGCTTGGGCGTTGTAGGCGTAGGCGAACCCGTGGTTCGTTTTCATCATCCGCGCATCAGCATCAGTGAACGAGCGTTGCGCCTTCGGGTTCGGTGTCGCCGACTCCGCAGCAGCATCCGCAGCAGCCTGGATGTCGTCGTCGTTCTTGCCGGCCTTGCGGGCCTTGTCCTCGGCCTGGGCAGCGGCACGTTCGGCGGCTTCGGCCTCGATAGCTGCTTTGGCTTCGCGCATCTTCGCCAACCGGCCCTCACGGGTGGCCAACTCCGCGGGGAGTTCGTCACCGCGCCGATCGACACCGAACTCGGCGTCCTCGGCGGCATCGATCGCTTCAGCCTCCGCGAGGAGTTTCGCGACTTCGGCTTCGATCTGCGGGATCCGTGTCACCAGGCGACCATATGACATCGCGGTGTGTTTCGATGCTGACGCATTCAGCTTGGTGCCATCGAGCGCGACCCGACCCAACTTGACCAACCCAGCGTTCGCACACAACACCAACACCTGAGCAAACAGATCATCCAACGCCACCAGGTGGCGGCGACGGAACCGCGACAACGACCGATAATCCGGGGCGGTGTTCGCCGACAACCACCGGAACGCGACATCAACTTGGCTGCGGCGTTCGATCTCGCGTGACGACGTCACCCCGGTCGAGTACGCGTAGATCATCAGCTTCAACATCAACCGCGGATCCAACGGCGGCGCCCCCGTCGCGTTCGTATACGACGCATAGATCGCGGTGAGGTCCAACATGTCATCAACGACCTCGGACACAAACCTGGCGGTGTGCCCCTCGGGCAGCCAGTCATCCAACGACGGCGGCAACAGAAACGACTGGCCCTGGTCATAGGACCTGAACTTCTTCGCCGCCCCCGCCGACACCCTCACTGCAGCTTCGGACTCGGCCACCTCGAACAACCGACCATCACCGTCATCGACCATCCACCAAGTTTTCCACGCGCCACCCGCCTACAAGCGGATTCTGACCCACGGTCCTAGAAGGCCGATCGGTGGGGCTTCACTGCTGAACATTGCGAGCGCGTGCGAGGGACGAACACCAGGTGGTTCGACACCTCGATCTCTGGAGGTTCGGTTCCCCATTGCACCAGGACTATGGACAGCATCGGTCGCCGCAATCGAAGTCCGCCGATGCTTCCAGCGACCGTCAACCCGGCACAATTGGAAGGTCGTTCTTCCTCGCGGCCCTGGAACGGGACTGTCAGAGGCTCCCGTGGGTGCCAGTCGCGTTGACAAATCGTTGACACCTCCAGACCAATCGCCCCGAAGGTCAGGCAGCCGACAGCTTCAGTTGTGGTGCCATGCGACGGTCACGCCAAGTGCGTTGGCAATGTCGCACAGTCGAGCGAGTGGCACCGTCGCACCGGTTGGGTCAGCTTCGGAGCGTGTCGGCCGGTGGAGTGCGGGCTGCTTTGAAGGCGGGGATGAGGCCGGCGAGGGTGCCGGTGGCGATGCCGATGAGTGGGGCTGCGAGGAGGACGTTGGGTTGGATGGTGGGGGTCCATTGTCGGGCGAT
>JBBQMG010000174.1:0-7300 GCA_038328705.1 Acidimicrobiales bacterium
CAGCGGCATCGGCGTACCTGTGCAGGATTTGGCGATCTCGGCGTACTACCTACGCGACAACGATGCGCAGGAGGCTGCACTGCTGGAGGGTTACCAGGACGTTCGCTCGCTGCCGTCGTACACCACCGAGCAGTTCGAGGCGACGGTGGCGAGCCGCAACCTCGTGCTGCTCAACGATGTGATCACCACCACGAATGCCGAGTTCCTCGCAATGCTGTCCACCTACGTGCCGCGTTCGATCACCAAGCTGCGCAACTACCTCGACACCGGCCGTTACCGACACGACGTCTGTACGTGAACTGCGCCTCAACTCAGCGAGTCGGCGTCAGCCGTTGCGGTGGACGGCGCGGAGGCCCGCCCAGGCCATGTCGGCAACTTGCTGGCCGAGGACCTCGGGGTCGAAGGTGTCGCCACGCTCGACGAGGTAACGGCTGACGCCTTCGGCGAGACCGACCAGACCCTGAGCAAGCGTGCGCTGGTGCTCGGGCTCGATGTCGGCGGCGATGAGCGGGGCGATGGCCTTCGCTGTCTCGGCCGTGATGCGCCGAATGGTGGTGGTGCTTTCCTCGTCGCGGTTGGCACGTGAGCCGAACAGCAGCAGGAACGCATCGTGGTCGTCGGCGACCCAGCGGAAGTAGGCGCGAAAGCCCATCTCCGTCTGCTCCTTGCCGTTGGCAGCGCTGACGACGGCCTTGCTGACGGCCGTGCGTAGCCGGTTGCCGGCTTCCTCGAGTAGCGCCAGGTACAGGTCCTGCTTGCTGTCGAAGTGCTGATACAGCACGGGCTTGGTGACGCCAGCGGCATCGGCCACGTCGTTCATCGAAGTGGAATGGAAGCCGTTGCGGGCGAAAACCTGCACCGAGACGTCAAGGATTTGCTCTCGACGGGCCGAGGCGGGCAGGCGCATGCTCATAGTGGTTACTAGAGGGTAACAAGCTTTTCGAGTGCCCGAAACCCTGCTCAGAGACCGCGCTCGCGGTCCTCGCGCTCGGCGGCCTTGACGGCGTAGCCCAACACGATGGCGGGCGCCAGCAGGATGGAGCCGATGATCAGTGAGCCGATGACGACCGCCGACACGGTGGCATTGAAGCTGATCGCAAAGCCGATGATGAACGTTGCAATGGCCAGCGCGTAGAACAGATAGCCGACGCGATTGGCCAGCAACGTGTACTTGGCGATCTTCTGGCGACGGGCGCGCACAGGGTCGACGGGCTTGGGCGGGGTGGGATCTGAAGTGTCGGGCATGGGGCTCACAAGCCTGGGGGAAGCAATCGATTGACGTTTTCGAAGAAGAAGTAGAGCACGACCACGAACGGGATGAAGCCGACAACGAAGCTGACATACAACCGCTTGCTTGCCTTGCCCACGTAGTACGAACCGATGCCGACGGCCAGTAGCAAGAAACCCCACAGGATCGCGTGAGGAATGGCGGCGGAGTCATCGAACCAGCCGCCGCTCAGCCCATCCTCGGTGATCGTGTTGTCAGCCACGATGGTTGCGGCGACCGTGGTTGTCGGCGCAGTCTCGACGGTCGACGAGGTGTTGGCGGTGTTGTCGGTGTTGTCGGGCGCGGCGACCGTGGTCTCGGGTGTCTCGGCCGGCAGCGTCACGGCGGGTACCGACGGCACCGTGTTGAGTGGCGGGGCAAACACTTGGGCGCTCTGCTCGGGCACCAGAACCGCTTGCACGATCATCCGCTTCTCTGACGTGTACTTGGGATGGCAGGTGGCCAGGGTGAGCGTCGCGACCGTTGGGTCGACGGTGGGGATGACTGCGGCGTACTCGCTGGGACTGACGATGATGGTGCCGGTCAGCGAATAGGTGAAGAGACCAGCGCCATTTGCCATCTCGACTGTGATCAGGTCGCCAGGCTGCAACTGGTCGAGATCACCAAATGGTGCACCATGCGTGGTGCGGTGCCCGGCAATTGCAGCGTTACCCAGCTGGCCGGGCATCGGTGTTTCACGGAAATGGCCTGGACCTTTCTTGAGGTCGTTGATGCCGACCCCTTCCACCACGATCCAGTCGAGGTCGATCTTCGGAATTCGCAACCGGGCGACTGCGTCGCCGTCGGGAATCATCGGCGTGTCTGGAGCCACCGGCACCGTGCTGGTGGTGGCGATGGTCGACTCCGGAGGCAGCAGCGTCGAATCGGTGGTGGCCACCGTAGTGGTTGTGGTGGTGGTGGTCGCGACCGTCGTCGTCGACTGCATCTTCTCTCGGAACTGTGATTCCAAACTGTTCTGTGCCCGAGCGGTCTGGATGCCGGTGCCCCACAGTTGGTAACCGACAAAGGCGAACATCAGCAGACCAAGAGTGATCAGCGTCTTGCCAATTCCGCCGACAACCCACCGCCAGTCGCGCGGCTGCTTGGGCCGATCGAAGTAGGGCACGCGCTTGGGTCGCTTCCGTGGCAACGGGGACGCGGCACCAGCCGGAATGGAATCGTCGGCGCCGCTCGTCACGGACGACGACGCTATCTCGCTAGCACACGCCTACGGCTGTCGCCCCCCCCCGGTGCCGACTGCGACGTCAGCAATCGCTACCAGCCCATCGTGCCGGGCGCTCCCTTGAACGGGCCGACCACGGTCGACGTGATCCAGCCGCCATAGAAGTTGCCGGGGTTGGGCTGCACCCGCTCGTCATCGACCCAGCACTCGTCGACCTTTTGTGCGTAGAACGCAAGATGCCCGGTGATCGCGGCGAACGTCGGTGTCGGGTGGGCATAGCTCCAAGCGGCATCCGCAATGTCGTCGAGTTGCCAGTACGCGGCGGGGCCCTTCCACTCGCACCATGTCGTTGAAGAAGAGGCCCGCAGCCGAGCAAGGTCGATGTCGGCCGGCGGCAGGTAGAACGCGGGTGGTTGGCTGGTCTCCAACACACGCCAGGCCGAGGTGGTGTCGGCCACGACGGCCCCGGCGTGCACGATTCGCACGCGCCCGTTGAACGGCACCGCCACCGGCGGGCGCGGGTAGTCCCAGACGCTCTCCTGCCCCGGGCCCGGTTCGATTCGCGGTGGTCGCATGCCGAAGTGTAGAGCGCGACGCAGTGGGCCAGGTGGCCGGCCCCCACCCGGTAGGGCACTCCTCGTAGGATTTCATTCCGTTCCCGGATGATTGTTCTTTTGTCTGTCGTGTCCTTGACGTGGCGGCGGTGTCGTAGAGAGTGCATGACAGCCATAGAAAAACTTCCCCCCGCTGATGACCTCGACACACTGTGGAATTTTTTTGGTGACGAACTCCTTCGGTTCGCAACCGTGCTGGTCGGGCCGACCGATGCCCATGACGTGACCATCGATGCGTTCGTGCGGGCGGCGTCATCGTCACAGCACGCCGACGTTGTCAACCAGCGGGCGTACCTGTTCCGATCAGTGGCCAATGAAGCGAGCAACTGGAGGCGCAGCCGTCAGCGTCGATCAGCGCGAGAGCTCCGCCAGTTGGGGCCCGGCACCACGAACGGGCCCGATTCCATGATGGATGTACGCCGAGCTGTGGCCGACCTGTCGGTGCGACAGCGGGCTGTCGTGTACCTCATCTACTGGGAAGACCTCACGCCGAGCGATGTCGCAACGATGCTCCAGATGGCGCCGAGCTCGGTCAATCAACACCTCCATCGCGCAAAGTCCCATCTCCGAAAGGCACTCAAATGACCGACCAACTCGACCATTCCATTCGCACCGCCCTCAAAGAGATCGTTGATCACGCCCCGAGGGCAGCCGACGTTGCGCCACCTCAACAGGCCTCCTATCGTCCACTGATCCTTGTGGGCGCAACCAGCAGCCAGGGCAGCCCTCGCCCGGCTCGACCGGGCCGCCTGGTTCTGATCGGATTGGCGACCGCTGCCGCATTCGCCGGTATTGCTGTGATCAACTCGGGCACGACCGACCCCACGGTCCCGAACGTCGCAATGGTCAGCCCTGTCCGGTTCTCACTCACCACCGCTCCAGCCCCTGCAGCCCCTCAATTGCCAGCGGCTGACTCATTGGTGCTGCTGGCACCCGAGACAACCCCTGCCGGATATCGCCAGGTCGCTGCTCGGACCCAACCATCGTCGTCCGCCCTCACCGGCATGGACCTGACTCTCGAGGAAGTCGATGCGGGCATTGTGGTCGGCACGGCTGGCATCCAGGCGGACGAGGAATGGTGGTTTGGCAAGGATCGCAACAACGATTTCGAGTCCATCGGCAAGATCAGGATCGGCGACGGCGACGGCGAGTTGCTGCGCAACCGGGCCACGCGCCTCACCGAGACGTCCGGTCAGGAGGTCGTGCTGCGGTACCGGGTCGATGGAATGCCGGTTGCAGTCGTTGGCTACTCCATGAATCCCGAGCTGGTCAACTCACTGACGAAGGTCGCTGGGGCGCTCACCGTGGCGGCCGACGGGACGGTGTCGGTCACCGGTGCACTTCCGGACCGGTATGCGTGGAACCAGCGGGCAGATCAGGCTCCATCCGAGATCCTCGGCTATAGATCCGGTGCCTCCGCCATCACCCTGGTGGTTGAGACAGACGCCCGTTCGACGGATCGCGACTGGACCAAGTGGGGAGGCATCGCCACGCCACTGGAACCCACCACCGTCGGAGGTCAGGTCGTCTACGTCGGCTTCGACATCGTGGTGTGGACCGAACGGCCTGGGGTCTTCGTGCAGGTCGGTGGGCAGGGAGTCGCCATCGATGAACTCCTGGCCTTCGCGGGCTCGTTGTCGGACATCGACGCCACCGAATGGAACCAGATGACAGCGACGATCGACGGCAACTAACCCGTCTGCCCGCGCTCGCAAGTCGCGTCAAGGAACGGTCTCCTGGTTCTGTCGGACGAGATGGTGTAAAACCCGTTTCGTCCCAGGCCAGGAGACCTCTCGGGCCGAAACGCGACCCGATGGAGGAACGTCGAGCGCCGAAGATCGAGGGTGGTCCGTTAGCGTTTGCGCCGTCATGGACTCTGTCGTTCAGCGTGTCGTTCAGCCGGTCGTTCAGCCGGTCGTCGCATTGGTCGACGTGGTGGCGGTCCTGGGCAGTTTTCCTGCACTGGCGGGCGCCTCGCTGTCGGTGAACCGTGGCGAAATCCTGTTGTTGCGCGGGCCGAACGGCGCCGGCAAGACGTCGCTACTGCGACTGTGCGCCGGCCTGCTTCCTGTCGAGCGCGGAACTGCCACCGTGTTGGGCTGCGATCTCGTGGCTGACCGAACCTCGGTACGCAACAGGGTCGGTCTCCTCGGCCACTCCAACGGTTTGTACGCCGACCTGACGGTTGCCGACAACGTTCGCTTCTGGGGCGCGACGGTGGGCGCCTCACAGCACGAAATCGACGCGTCGCTCACGCGGATGGGCCTCGCTAATCGGCTTGCCGACGTGCAGGTCGCCAAGCTCAGCGCCGGCCAGCGCCGTCGAACCGCGCTGGCCTGCCTGGTCGCACGGCGTGCGGAGCTGTGGTTACTGGATGAACCGCACGCCGGGCTGGATGCCACCGGTCGCGATGACCTCGACGTGACGTTGCGCTCGGCGGCCGCTGCGGGCGCAACGGTGATCGTGGCCAGCCACGAGTTGGAACGTGCGGGAGCGCTCGCCACGCGTGTTGTGGAAGTGGTTGGCGGCCAGGTGCGCCAGGTGGCCGAGTGAATACGTGGCGTATCGCCCGCCTGGTAGCGGCCAAGGATCTGCGGGTCGAGTGGCGCAGCCGCGTCGTGCTCAATCAGGTGCTTCCTTTCGCAGCGCTGGTGATGGTGATGTTCGCGTTCGCGCTCGACAACGACACCGTGCTCACCCGCGTGGCACCCGGTCTGGTGTGGCTGGCGACGATGTTCAGCCTGCTCGTGATCGTTCAGCGCGCCTTCGCGGTTGAGACCGCCGATGGTGCGCTCGATGCCTTGCAGGTAGCGGGGGTGCGACTCGGCGGCATCTTTCTTGGGAAGGCGATAGCGCTTGCGGCGCAGTTGGCCGTATTGGAGCTGATGCTGCTGGCCGCAGCCATCGTGCTGTACAAAACCGAGGTCGTGGCCGACGGCATCGTGTTGTTGGTCACCACCTTCGTGGCCGCGACCACCGGGCTGGCATTCGTCGGTACGCTCTACGGCGGTCTCGCTGCCGGGGCCAAAGGGCGCGAAACATTGCTTCCGCTCCTGATGCTCCCGGTGGTGGCACCCGTTCTCATCGGTGCAACACGGGCGACCGAAGCAGCACTCGGTACCGAAAATGCGACGCCAAGTGACGGATGGCCTTGGATTGGCCTGCTGACACTCTTCGCCGTAGTTTTCGGTGTCGGCGGCACGCTGGCCTTCGGCTCGCTCATCGACGAATGACCGGATTCATGACCTCAACCACTTCCCCCGCCCCTAGCGATCGAGCACCGACATCAACCACCTTCAGCCGCGCGCTCGGTACCGCCGCGCTCGTCGGTATTGGTTGGCTGATCGTGTTCGGCCTGTTCCTCTCGCCCAACGATCGGGTGCAGAAGAAGGGCGTGCGCATCCTGTACCTCCACGTCCCCAGCGCGTGGCTGGCGTACCTGGCGTTCATCGTCACGGCAATCAGCAGCGCGGCATACCTCTCGAAGCGCACCCGCTCGCTCACCTGGGATCGACTCGCCGGCGCCAGCGCCGAGGTCGGCGTGCTGTTCATGGGCATCACGTTGCTCACCGGTAGCCTCTGGGGCCGCATCTCGTGGGGCGTCTACTGGGTGTGGGATTCACGAGTCACCACAACAGCGTTCTTGTTCGTCACCTACCTCGGCTACCTCGCCGTGCGCGGCCTCGGTGGCACACATCATCAACGTGCCCGGCGCAGTGCCGTCGTCGCTCTGCTCTCGGTGCTCGAGATCCCGCTCGTGCACTTCAGCGTCGAGTGGTGGCGCCCGCTGCATCAACAAGAGAGCATCGCCAACGGCAAGCTCTCGGGGTTGATGTTGTTCAGCTTGTTCATCGGGGTGGTCGTGTTCACGTTGATGTACGTCTGGCTCGTTCTGCATCGCCAACGCCTGTTGGCCATGCAAGACGCACTCGACGACCACGGGCTCGAGTTCGCCATCGCCGAGCGCCGCGAAGAAGCGGTCTTCTGATGGAGACCCGGTTTGTGATCATCAGCTACATCGCCACGTTTGGCGGCATCGGCGTGCTCGTCGCGGTCATGTTGCGACGGGCCCGGGCGTTGGCTCAGCGACTACCACCAGAGGACCGCCCGTGGACTTGAGTCCACGCCAGACCACGACGCTCGAGCGGCCTGCGCCGGTCCCGCGTCGCAACTGGCGGGCCTACGTTTTGCTGGCCGTGGTGCTGATCGCCGGCGGAGTGGTCGTGACCAAGTTCC
>JBBQMG010000175.1:0-7235 GCA_038328705.1 Acidimicrobiales bacterium
GCGACGGTGGGAGTGCGACACATTCATGCCCCAGCTCGGGCCCTTGCCACACACTTCACATACTGCTGCCATGACGTAACTTCTTCCACGAGCGATCTCAACGAGCGCAAAGATGCTACCAGCGAACTTCCTGCAACCGCCGAGCCCGTACCAGCATCTGTTCGGGGCGTGCTGTCGAGCGTCGTCGGGTGTCGTGTCAAGTGTCGTGTCAAGTGTCGTGTCATGTGTCGTATCAGTAGTGTTGCCGCCGTGCCGACCCTGGAACATCTCAGCTCCGATGCGCTGCGCAACACTGTCATCACCTTTCGCGATGCGATGAAGGCGCACGCCGCGGGCATCAACAAGCTCAACGTGTACCCCGTGCCCGACGGCGACACCGGCACGAACATGGCGCGCACGCTGGACGCTGTGGTGGCCGAGATGGAGGGCGCCGACCGAGCGATGGCCCCCACATGCGACGCAATCAGCCACGGCAGCCTGATGGGTGCCCGCGGCAACAGCGGCGTCATCCTCAGTCAGATCCTGCGCGGCATGGCCGCCACGTTGAAGGGAGCAACCGAGGGCACGGGCACAAAGGTGGCCGAGGCGCTGAAGGCGGCCTCCGTCGCTGCCTACCAGGCTGTCCTGAAGCCGATCGAGGGCACCATTCTCACAGTGGTACGGGAGTCTGCCGATGCTGCACACGACGCGGCTCAGGACGGCGGCTCGCTGGTGGTGGTGCTCCGCGCTGCTCGCGCCGCCGGTAAGTCGGCGCTCGATCGCACACCCGACATGCTGCCGGTCCTCAAGGATGCGGGCGTGGTCGACGCCGGCGGGGCGGGTTTCCTGCTGCTGCTCGACTCCGCGCTGCACGTTGTCGATGGCGTGCCCATTCCCGAGCCCGAGGAGTTCGATGGTCCATCCGCCGAGCAGCTCGAAGCGGTCGCGCATCGCCGAGCCACCGACGGCGGCGTCGACGTCAGCGAGTTGCGTTACGAGGTCATGTACTTCCTTCACTTGGAGGACGGCAAGATCCAGAACTTCAAACAGGACTGGGGCGAAATTGGCGACAGCATCGTGGTCGTCGGCGGCGAGGGCATCTGGAACTGCCACGTGCACACCAACGACATCGGTGCCGCCATCGAGGTGGCCATCGACCTCGGCGGCCGCCCGAAGCAGATTCGTGTCACCGATCTGTTCGAGGAGATGGCGGAGGAGCATGCGCATCGCGAGGCAGCGCTGCTGGGCGGCGGCCACGGACCCAAGGCTGGTGCCGGCTTGCCACCCGTCACCTGCGCGATCGTTGCGGTCTCCAGCGGCGATGGTTTGTCCGAGCTTTTTGCCGCACTTGGTGTGCAGGGTGTCGTCACCGGTGGGCAGACGCTGAACCCGTCGACTGCCGAGCTGCTGTCGGCAGTGGAAGCCGTCAACGCACAGCAGGTGGTCGTGCTGCCGAACAACAAGAACATCATTCCCGTCGCGCAGCAGCTCGACGGACTGACCAGCAAGACGGTGTTCGTGGTGCCCACCAATTCGATGCCCGAAGCGCTGGCCGCATTGGTGCTGTACGACCCGGAAGCTGACGCAGCTGTCAACGCCGAGCAGATGTCCGAATCCGCGGAGGCGATGGCCACCGGCGAGGTCACCCAAGCCGTGCGCGCGACCAACAGCGATGCTGGCCCGATCGAAGAGGGCGACTGGATCGGCATCGTGCGCGGTGACGGCATCGTGGTGGTCAGTGGCACCCTCGACGGCGCCACCGTCGCGCTGCTCGAGCAGTTGGTGCAGCCTGGTCGTGAGATCGTCACCATCATCGAGGGCCGCGATGCAAACGGCAGCCACACCGACGTCATCCACGCGTGGATCGAGGAGCACCGCCCGGCAGTACAGGTGGAAGTGCATCGCGGTAACCAGCCATTGTACCCCTACCTCTTCGGCGTCGAGTGAGCGAGATCACCCTTCGCGAGCTGGCCGCGATCGGTGTCGATCGGCTGAAGGGCGTTGGTGAGAAGAAGCTTGCCTCGCTGCGCGAGGTGGGTGTCGAGAACGTGCTCGACCTCCTTACGACCTACCCGCGACGGTGGGTCGACCGCACCAACGAGTGTCGCGTCAGCGACCTGCAGGCGGGGCAGGAGGCGCTCGTGTTGGTCGCCGTCCGGTCCGCTACGAAGCGGGTAGGGCGCAATCGCCGCTCCATCGTCGAGGCGGTCGTCGGCGATGGCAGCGGTCGCTTTCATGTCGTCTTCTTCAATCAGCCGTGGCGCGAGAAGCAGCTGCGCGAGGGCTTGCAGATCGCGCTGTTCGGCAAACCGGAAGTGTTCCGTGGCGGGCTGCAGATGACGAACCCGATCGTGGACATGATCGGTGACCGGACCGGGCGCATCGTGCCGATCTATCCGCAGAGCGAAAAGGCCGCCCTCAGCACCTGGGAGATCGCCGGTTGGGTGGAGGACGCACTGAAGCGTTGTGAGCCGCGTGGTCTCGCGGACCCGGTGCCGTCGGTGGTTCGTCAACGGCTGGGTCTGATCTCGCGCAGCAAGGCGCTGTACAACATCCACCTTCCCGAGACGATGGGCGAGAAGGAACTGGCCCGCCGCCGGCTGGCGTTCGACGAATTGCTGCGGGTGCAGACCGTGTTGGTGATGCGTAAGCGGACCATCGAGCGCGAGTCGCGCGGCATCCGTCACCAGCTGGACGGCGAGCTGGTCGGACGGCTGAGGGCTGCCCTGCCGTACGAACTGACCGGCGCACAACAGCGCACCATCGCGGAGATCGAGGCCGACCTGGCCGGCCCTCACCCGATGCACCGGCTGCTGCAAGGCGACGTGGGCGCGGGCAAGACGTTGGTGGCGGTGAGCGCCATGCTGACGGCGGTGCAGGGTGGGCACCAGGGCGCGCTGATGGCGCCGACCGAGGTGCTTGCCGAGCAGCATGCGACCGGTGTGCGCCGGCTGCTGCAGGGCGTCACTGTTCCGGACCCCGGCAACCTGTTCGGTGACAGGCCGTTGCGCGTCGAACTCTTGACCAACCGCATCACCGGAGGCGATCGTCGCGACGTGGTGGCCGGGCTGGCCGACGGCACGGTCGACATTGCGATCGGAACGCACGCGCTCATCCAAGAGGGTGTCCAGTTCCACAGCCTGGGTGTGGTGATTGTCGACGAGCAGCACCGTTTCGGCGTCGAGCAACGCGCCGCGTTGCGTGCAAAGGGCGATGGTGACGTGGTGCCCGACGTGCTGGTGATGACGGCCACGCCGATTCCACGCACCGCGGCGATGACGGTCTACGGCGACCTGGATGTCAGCGTGCTCGACGAGCTGCCGCCGGGCCGCATTCCGATCGTGACGAAGTGGGCCAACGGTCCGCTGATGGAGCAGGGCGCATGGGCGACGGTGCGCGACGAGGTCGCTGCGGGCCGTCAGGCGTTCGTGGTCTGTCCGCTGATCGAGGAGAGCGAGAAGCTGGAGGTGGCCAGCGCGCAGGAGATGTACGAGCGGCTGCACCACGACGAGCTGAAGGGTCTGCGCATCGCACTGCTCCACGGACGGATGCCGTCGGCGGACAAGGAGACCGTCATGGGGTCGTTCCGCCGCGGCGAGCTCGACGTGCTGGTGGCCACCACCGTCATCGAGGTGGGCGTCGACGTGCCCAACGCAACCGTGATGGTGATCGTCGATGCCGACCGTTTCGGCATCGCGCAGCTGCATCAGCTGCGCGGGCGTGTTGGCCGCGGTGTGCACCCGTCGACGTGTTGGCTGGTGACGCAAGAGGTGGAGGGCCGCAACCCGCGGGTGGAGGCGCTTGTTGCCACCACTGACGGCTTCGAGTTGGCCGAGGCGGATCTCGACCTTCGCGGCGAAGGCACGCTGATGAACACCGCGCAGAAGGGTCGCAGCGACTTGCGTCTGGCGTCCTTGCGCCGCGACCGCGAGCTCGTGGCGTTGGCTCGTGAGGTTGCGTTCGAGATCGTCGATCCAGACCCGATGCTGGAGAACAACCCGCTATTGCTCGACGAGCTGCGCCTGCTGTTCACCGCCGACGACGAAGCTTTTCTCTTCAAGAACTGACGTACGGCCCCGGCTCGGGTCCGGCAGACTGCACGGATGCGTCGTTCACTTGCCGCCCTCGCTGTCGGTCTCGTCCTGTTCTCCGCCTGCTCTGATTCGGGCTCAAGCGCCGACACGACGGTCACGGTCGGCCCAGGCGAGACCGTTGCCCCGGTAGCGGGCGAGCCGGAGGGTACCCAGACCTTCACCGATCTCGAGCAGACCCACGTGGATACGCCGGTCGACTACCCGCGGACCCCGCCCGTCGGCGGCCCGCACAGCCAAGCCTGGCAGACCTGTGGCGTCTACGACGTCGAGTTCCCCAAGGAGCGCGGCGTGCACTCGATGGAGCATGGTGCGGTCTGGATCACCTATACCGCCGGGCTTCCCGCGGCCGACCTCGCGGTACTGCAAGCCCTTGTCGACAGCGGCGAGGAAGTGTTGGTCAGCCCGTTCACAGGTCTGCCGACGCCCATCGTCGCGTCAGCCTGGGGCAAGCAGTTGCAGCTCGAATCGGTCAACGACCCGCGCCTCGCACAGTTCGTCGCGATGTTCGACGACGGCCCGCAGACGCCTGAGACGAACACCCCCTGCGCCCAAGGCACCACCGACACCAATTAGCCGTCCTTGCTGGTCGTCGTCACCAGTCTGTGCGGTCGGGGGAGCCGTCTTCGTCCTCGTCGGGCAGCACCAGGTCCCAGCGGTCGCGGCAGTCTTCACAGCGGTAGGCAACGATGTCGCCCGGCAGCCAGATGCCGTCCTCGGCGAGGTGGGTCAGCAGGTGGCAACGGCCGCCGCAATCGACACAGACGATGGTGGGTTCCGGTTGCAGCACGCCCGTAGTCTGGCCGAGATGGAAGCGGTGACGGCATGCGAGTGATTTCTGGTGAGTTCGGTGGGCGGCGTTTGGTCACCCCCGAGGGCGAGACCACGCGACCAACCACGGACAAGACTCGCGGTGCGGTCCTCAACTCGCTGTCCAGCATGGGCATCCTCGACGGCGCTGTCGTGGCGGACCTCTACGCAGGGTCGGGAGCGTTGGGCATCGAGGCAATTTCCCGCGGTGCCGCCAAGTGCGTGTTCGTCGAGCGCGATCGTTCGGCGCTGGTAGCGCTGCGCGAGAACATCGCTACTTTGGGTATCGACGACCGGTGCACGGTGCACGGCACCGACGTGATGGCCTGGGTGCCGGCCATGCGCAATGTCGACATCGCGTTCATCGACCCGCCCTACGCATTCGACGCGTGGCCGGCGCTGCTCAAAATAGTCGACGTCGGTCTCGTGGTTGCGGAAGCCGACGACCCAGTCGAGGCGCCGGAAGGTTGGACACAACTTCGCTCGCGTCGCTACGGACGCGCTTGGATCACGCTGCTGGAAACCAACGCAGTATGAACGGCTAGCGTGTGGCCGCCATGGCGACCGTCCTCTACCCCGGAAGTTTCGATCCTCTGCACCTGGGCCACATCGACGTCATCGAGCAATCGGTGGCGCTGTTCGGCGAGGTCATCGTCGGTGTGATGCACAACCCCACGAAACCTAGCGGCATGTTCACACTCGAGCAGCGCAAGAAAATGATCCGCGCCAGCATCTCGTACCTGCCGTCAGTGAAGGTGATGGCGTTCGAGGGGCTCGCGGTTGACGCTGTCAAGCAGGTGAAAGCAGCGTTCATCGTGAAGGGTTTACGCACCGGCGGCGACTTCGAAGTGGAGCAGCAGATGGCGCACACCAACCATGCGGTCAGCGGCGTGCGCACCGTCTATCTGCCGTGCAAACCTGCGCTGGTGTCCATCAGCAGTCGCTTCATTCGTGAGATCGCCCAGTACGGTGGCGATGTCACCTCGCTGGTTCCGGCACCGGTTGCCGCTGAACTGGCCCTTCTTTTTCCCACACACTCCAACACTTCTGAGATCTCATGAGCCACGACGATCAGTACGACGACGGATACGACGAGGACGAGCTTGACGACTCCGATGCCTTCGTTCGCTCCACCAACGGCTACGTCGGCGACGCCGAGGCATTGCTTCGTCGCGCGGTCGACATCATCGCCACTGCGCCCACGATGCCGCTCTCGTCGTCTCCCCGCATTGACCGCGACGAGATCATCGAGCTGCTGGAGGAGACGCTGCACCGCCTGCCCGACGAGATGCGTCAGGCGCGCTGGATGATCAAGGAACGCCAAGAGTTCGTGGCCAAGACACGCCGCGAAGCCGACGAGCTGCTGGAGTCAGCGCGAGTGCAGGCCGAGCGGATGGTGCAGCGCACCGAAGTGGTCCGCGCCGCCGAGCAGCGAGCCCGCCAGATCAGCGAAGCTGCCGACACCGACGCGCGTCGGCTGCGCCACGAGACCGAAGACTTCCTCGATCAGCGGTTGGGCAGCTTCGAGATCCTGCTCGACCGGGTCACCAAGACGGTGCAGGCAGGCCGCTCGCGCCTGGCCATTGGTGAGCACAGCGAGGCCGACATTGGTGAGGAAGAAGACCCCACCAAGGGCTTCTTCGATCAGGATCGGTAGCGGCCCTCGTGAATCCGTTGCGTGTCAACGCCGCTGAGCTGCTGCGGCGACCGGGGAATCAGAAGGCCGTCGAACTGGTCGCGGCCCTCACCGATCTGGAAGTAGTCGACCCAACACGCTTTGCAGACGACGCGCAGGTGGCGGTTCGGCTTCATCTGGAAGCGCTGAATGATGGCATCGTCATCGACGGCGAGCTGAGTGTGCCGTGGCACGGTGTGTGTCGGCGCTGCCTCGTGGAGACCGGGGGAACCCAGGTCAGCGAGGTGCACGAGCTGTATCAACGCATAGTCACCGACCCGGAGGCCTTCGAGATCGTCGGCGACCAGCTCGATCTCAGCGAGGTGGTGCGCGAGGTGGTGCTACTCGACGTGTCCAGCACGCCGCTGTGCCGGCCCGACTGCGCCGGCCTCTGCCTCACCTGCGGTGCGAATCTCAACGATGGTCCGTGTGGCTGTGCCGCGGTGCCCACCGACCTGCGTTGGTCAGCGCTCGACGAGCTGCGAAATCAGGGCAGTCAGGCCAACTGACGGCAGTTGCAGGTAGCAAGGCGCCGGTCTGCGCCGCTAGTCTCTCATAGCTCGTGTGCCGAGGGAAGCGTCCCTCGTCCGATTCCGGGAGTCCTCATGGCTGTTCCCAAGAAGAAAAAGTCGAAGATGAAGACCCGCAGCCATCGTGCTGGCGCGTGGAAGCTGGCCGCC
>JBBQMG010000176.1:0-7091 GCA_038328705.1 Acidimicrobiales bacterium
CAGGTCTCGCCTCGTCCTTCAACGTCTGTGGCACACCACAAAAGTACGTTCGTCTGTGGTGTGCCACAGAACCCGCAGCGAACGAAAGCGGCCGATCTACGCGCCGCGGGCGTACTTGCCATTTCAGAGACAGACCACTAGAACGGCAGTGACTAACTGACCCAGGGCTGCAGGTAGATGGTCAGGTAGTAGACGGCAGGCATCACGAACAGGAAGCCGTCGAAGCGATCGAGCACTCCGCCATGACCCTTGATGATGGAACCGAAGTCCTTCACATCGAGGTTGCGCTTGAACATACTCTCGGTCAGGTCACCGATCGGCGCCATGATCGAGATGACCAGGCCCAGCAGCAGCAGATCGCCGGTGCTGTTCCACGTGGTGCTCTTGTCTGCCACACCCACCAAGAACATCGCTCCGAGTGTCAGCACCGTGCCGCCGAGGAAGCCTTCGAAGCTCTTGTTCGGGCTGATCCAGTGGCGCAGCGGGGTCTTTCCGACGGCACTGCCCACGAACAGGGCACCGACATCGTTGGCGACCACACCGATGGCCAGCAGGCACAGCGTGTCGGTGCCGATGGAGTTGCCGCCACCCAGGTTGGAGAGGGCGACTATTGCTGCACCGAACGACCCGAGGACACCGATCCACGTGATGCCCAGTGTGGTGATCGCCATGTTCGGCATCGGGTTCGATTCCAGGCTGGTGGCGCCGATGAAAGTGACGGCGACTGCCACGAAGGACAAGAAGACGACCAGCGGCAGCGCCCCGGTGCCGTAGTGGTACACGGCAAACGGTGCTGCGACGCAGGCAACAATGCCCGGGAAGAACGCCGGCTGGTAGCCCTTTTCACGAACACGATCGAAGTACTCGACAGCAGCCAGACCGAGGATGAGAACGACGATGACCCCGACAGCCCATGGCTTGAACTTCAACGCGCCGATGAAGACAGCGGCAATGGCGAGGCCGACGGCGATTGCTGTGGGCATGTCGCGACCACCTGTGCCGCCGACAGATTTGGCGGTGCCGGCACGGCTGGATGGCGCGGGGCGAGCGCCGCTGCGACCACGAGCCGTTGCGTCGCCCGGGCGCGGACGGCGACCAGCGGAGCTGGGGCGCGATGCCGCGCCGTCGGTGGGATCGGTGCCGATGGTGATACGGCCCTGCTCACGACGAACAGGGACCGAGTCGTCGCGAACGATCGGTGCGGGATCGACGTAGGCATCGGACTCAGACTGCTCGAAGACCGGCGAAAGGCCAGTGATGTCGTCGAGTGTGCCCGACGGATCGACACCTGCACCTTCACGCCAACCGGGCGATTGGGTGGAGCCGGAGAACGACGACCACACATCGAGGTCATCGGTAGGGTCGGCGGAAGCGCCGGACCCCGACAGCTCACGCGGAATCTCGCCGGTGGGCGGGTCGGTCCAGTGCGGCAACTGGCCAGTGTCGGAGCCGAACGAAATACCGCCCGACCCGTCCGAGTCGGACGGCTCGTCGGCAAACAGCGGCTGACCGAAGTCGTTCTCTTCCTCGCGCCGCCGGCGCCACGCATCGTCAGTCATACCGAAGCCTCCTCGAATGTGCTCAATCTAGACATCGAGCAGTTCTTGTTCTTTGCGACCGACGGCCTTGTCGATCAGCTCGACGTGGTCGTGCGTGATCTTGTCCATTTCCTTCTCAGCGCGCTCCAGCTCATCAGCAGAGATGGCGCTGGCCTTCTCGGCTGCCTCGAGATGCTTACGAGCATCGCGACGCAAACCGCGAATGGTGACGCGACCGTCCTCAGCCATGTGCTTGACGACTTTGACGTACTCCTTGCGGCGCTCTTCTGTCAGCGCCGGGAAGTTGATACGAATGACGACGCCATCGTTGCTGGGATTGACACCCAGGTCGCTATCGCGAATGGCCTTCTCGATCGCTGCCAACGTGGCACGGTCGTGCGGCTTGATCAACAGTTGGCGGGCCTCGGGCACTTGGAAACCGGCCAGCTGTTGCAGCGGCACCGTCGAGCCGTAGTACTCGACAAGGAGCCGCTCGACCAGCGCGGGAGTGGCACGACCGGTGCGCACAGTCGTGAACTGCACCTGTACATGCTCGACGGCTTTTTCCATCTTCTCGAGCGCGTCGAGAATCGTTTCTTCAGTCACAGTGGCAGCGTACCGATCCTGGAGCATGCCCGCAGTGCATTGACCATCGCGGCCAGTGTGGCAGCACCGGCGAGGTTGCTCAGACTGGGCGATCGTGCACGATGGTGCCGACCGAGTCGCCGCGCAGAATTGCCTGCAGCGCGCCGGGTGCCGACATGTCGAACACCACAATCGGGATCTTGTTGTCGCGGCAGAACGCAATCGCCGTCGCGTCCATCACCTTGAGATCCTTCGTCATCACTTCGATGTAGCTGACTTCTTCGTACTTGGTGGCCGTAGGCACCAAGCGTGGATCGGCGTCGTACACGCCGTCGACGCCGCTGTGGGTGCCCTTGAGCAGCGCGTCGGCGTCGATCTCGGCAGCTCGCAGCGCAGCGGCGGTATCGGTGGTGAAGTACGGGTTGCCGGTACCGGCCGCGAAGATGACAACGCGGCCCTTCTCCAGGTGCCGCATGGCACGGCGGCGGATGTAGGGCTCGGCGATGCGAGGCATCTCGATCGCACTCTGCACCCGAGTGGGCTGGCCGGCTCGCTCCAGTGCGTCCTGCAACGCCAACGCGTTCATCACGGTGCCCAGCATTCCGATGTGGTCGCTTTGCGTCGCGTCCATACCAGTCATGGCACCTTGGCGACCACGCCAGAAGTTGCCGCCGCCGACAACGACGACCACGTCGACGCCCATTTCGCGCACCGCAATGATCTCGCGAGCGGTGAGGTCGAGCGTGTCGCCGTCGAGGCCTTGGCCCGAGGGACCGGCCATTGCCTCTCCCGACGGCTTGAAGACAATTCGCTTCCAGCGCGGAGAGGTCATGGCCGGCCTTTCAGAATGGAGTGGCCCTTCATGGTGCACGGGCCCTTCATGGTGCACAGGCCCTTCATGGTGCACAGGCCCTTCATGATGACGATTTCAGCCGATCTCGACCTGTGCGAACCGCACAATGGTGGCCGAGCCGATGTATTGCGCTACGGACTTGCTGTCGTCCTTGGCGTAAGGCTGCTCGAGCAGCGCCACGTCCTTGAAGAAACCCTGCACGCGACCTTCCACAATTTTGGGCAACGCCGCTTCCGGCTTGCCTTCGTTGCGGCTGACCGTCTCCAGCGTTGCACGCTCGTGGGCCACCACGTCAGCGGGCACGTCGACCTTGCTGAGGTACTTCGGACGAGCAAAACCGACATGCACGGCAACGTCGTGCGCAAGCTCTTGGGTTGCGCCAGCCATCTCGACCAACACGGCGTTGACGCCACGACCGCCCTGCATGTGCAGGTAACTGTCGATGACGTTGCCGGCCGCAGCTTCGATGCGAACTACTTCGCCGAGCTCGATTTTCTCCTTCAGCGTGATGCGCAGGTCGTCCAGGATCGTGGAGCGCTCGGCAACTGCGGCCTCACCCTTCTCGATCACGAGTGCGACCAACGCAGCGGCCTCGGCTTTGAACAGTTCGCTGCCGGCCACGAAATCGGTCTCCGACTTGAGCTTCACGATGGCGCCGACGTTGCCGACGATCTCCAACGCAACGAGGCCCTGGGTGTTTTCGCGGTCATCGCGCTTGGCGCTGGCTGCGAGGCCCTTCTCACGCAACCACTGCTTGGCGGCTTCAGAATCTCCGTCGTTGGCCTCGAGTGCCTTCTTGGCATCCATCATGCCGGCGCCGGTTGCCTGGCGCAGCGCCTGTACGTCCTTGGCGGTAAATGCCATTCTCGATCAGCCCTCTACTGCTTCTGTTTCCACTGCGTCGGGCGCGACTTCTGTTGCCACTTCCTCGACCGTTGCCGTTTCGATGACGGCTTCTTCGATGACGGCTTCTTCGATGACGGTCTCTTCGATGACGGTCTCTTCGACGGCTGCGGCGACGCGAGCGTCACGCTCGGCCTGGGCCGCAGCGGCCTGACGGCGAGCATCGGCCTGGGCATCGGCAAAGGCAGCTTCGTCTTCGGCGCTTCGCTTGGTGGGGACCACCTGCGGGTTGCGCTTGTTGGCGATGTAGCGGCCCTCGAGCACTGCCTCGGCAATGACGTGGCACATCAGCGCGTTGGCACGGATGGCGTCGTCGTTGCCCGGAATGGGGAACTGGATGACATCGGGGTCGACGTTGGTGTCGACGACAGCGACCACGGGGATCTTCAGCTTGTTGGCTTCGGTGACTGCGATGTGCTCCTTCTTCGTGTCGAGGATGAAGATGCAGTCGGGGCGCTTGGCCATGTGGCGGATGCCGCCCAGGTTCTTCTGCAGCTTCTCGAGCTCGCGCGACAGCAGCAGTGCTTCCTTCTTCGGCATGGCCTCGAATTCGCCGGCGGCCTTCATGCGCTCGTACTCCTGCATCTTGGCGACGCGCTTGGAGATGGTCTCGAAGTTGGTGAGCATGCCACCGAGCCAACGCTCGTTGATGTAGTACATGCCGCTCTTCTCGGCGTAGCTGCGCACGGGGTCTTGCGCTTGCTTCTTGGTACCGATGAAGAGGACCGTGCCGCCCTTGGCGGACAGGTCGCGAACGAAGTTGTACGCGGTCTCGACCCGAGACATCGTCTGGTCGAGGTCGATGATGTAGATGCCGTTGCGCTCACCGAAGATGAAACGCTTCATCTTCGGGTTCCACCGACGGGTCTGGTGCCCGAAGTGGACACCGGCTTCCAACATTTGGCGCATCGTGACGACAGCCATGGTGATTGCTCCTCTCCTGCGGTTGGCGGCGCACGGACCCAGGCGCCGGGGCGACCGCAGGGAGGGAACGTGCGAGTGATCTGGCCCATCGGAACGACGAACCGCTCGTGAAGACTATCGGCGTCCGGAAGACCTCAGACAGCCAAGACGCCCGAAACACGTGCCGAACAGGTCAGCCGAGGAGGCTGCGCACGCCGCTGGCTGCCGCCATCGGGAGGCACCAAGCGGGCGCGGCCGACGAGGACACCGAACAACGGCCTCGGATCGACCGGATCGTCTGCTGCGTCGCGCACGCCGAAGTACAGCCTGGGTCCGCTGTGGCCGATGCCCTGTCCGCTGGCGACCACATCCCCCCTGGTCACGATGAATGTCTGCAGCATGCCGTATGTGGCTCGCAGCCCGTCCGTCTGCAGTATCACCACGTAGCGAGTGCCTGCCACCGCGCCCGAGAATGTGACCACGCCCTGTGCAACCGCTTGGACGTCGGTGCCCGGCGCGACGGCATACTCGACTCCCCGGTGACCGGGACAGTACGAACACGCGGGCTGAACGTATGGCACCGAGACCGGACCTGCAACGGGCGGCAGGTAGCACGAGACCAGAGAAGCGGCGACCAACAACCCCGCAATCATGCGGACCTCGATTGGGTCAGGCGACGCCGGTGGCGGCGAGGCGGGCGCGCAGGTGCAGCACTGCCTTGGTGTGAATCTGTGAGACCCGGCTCTCGGTGACGCCCAGGATGGTGCCGATCTCGGCGAGCGTGAGGCCCTCGTCGTAATACAGCGACAGCACCAACTTCTCGCGCTCTGGCAAGCGGCGCAGCTCGACGCGAACCAAGCGCTTCACTTCCCCTTCCTCCACCAGGGCAGCCGGCGAGTCGGGGACATCGCCGGTGAGCGCTCGCGGCTCGGCACCCGCCACCAATGCACGATCGAGCGGGCCAACCGTGGTGGACGCGATGGCGGCGAGCCACTTCTGGAACTCCGCTGCCGACAGCTTCAGGTGAGTGGAGAGTTCCTCGTCGGTGGGGGCCCTGCCTAGGCGACCTTCCAGATCCTGGAATGCGCTCTCCACTTCGCGGGCACGACTGCGAACCGAGCGCGGCACCCAGTCGAGCGAACGCAGCCCATCGAATACGGCGCCACGGATGCGAGGGACGGCGAAGGTTTCGAACTTGACCCCGCGCGCCGGGTCGAACCGCTCGACCGCGTCGATCAAGCCGAAAACGCCTGCGCTGACCAGGTCGCCAGAGTCGACGCTGTTGGGCAGACCGGCACCGACACGACCGGCCACGAACTTCACCAATGGCGAGTAATGGACGATGATGCGGTCGCGCGCAATCGGATCGCGCCGATCGAACCAGCGCTGCCAGCAGTCTTCTAGGTCGAGTTCGCGTCTCATGCTCGTGGGTGCGCCTCCGCGTAGGCCTCGCGGAGGCGGTGGTTACTGATGTGTGTATATCGCTGCGTCGTGGCCACATCTGCATGGCCGAGAAGTTCCTGCACCGCGCGCAGGTCTGCACCGCCATCAAGCAGGTGCGTCGCGAAGCTGTGCCGCAACGCATGCGGATGAGTGGGGCGCGGCGAGCGGCGGTCGACGATGCGCCGCACATCGCGCGGCGTGAGCCGAGCACCGCGTTCGTTGCCGAACAGCGCCGCGCCAGCCGTTTCCGCCACCACGTCGCGACGGATTGCGAGCCACGCACGCACGTCAGACACAGCCGGTTGGCTGAGTGGCACACGACGTTGCTTCGAGCCCTTGCCCCACACCGACACGGCGCCGCCCGCCAGATCGAGCGAGTCGAGGTCGAGGCCGCACAGCTCGCCGACGCGGACGCCACTGCCGTACAAAATCTCGAGGACTGCGTCGTCACGAAGGCGACGCCAATGCGGCTCGTCCTCCGGGGTGGGCCCATCCAACAAGGTCGACACGTCGGCATGGTCCAACACGCGTGGAAGGCGACTGTCCCCGGCCGGCGCACGAAGAGCAACGCTCGGGTCCACCAGGAGGATGCCCTCGCGGCGGAGGTACCCAAAGTAGCGACGCAGCGAGGAGACCTTGCGCGCCACGCTGCGCTTCGCCAGCCCCTCGGTGGTGAGCCAGGAGACGTAGCGGCGCAGCACGAGGCGATCGACGGCGGCCGGACACGATGCCCCAGCCACCTCGGCCCAGGCGATGAAGCCGACAAGATCGCTGCGATACGCGGCAACGGTATTGACGGCACTATTGGTGAGCGACAGCGCAAATTCGTCCAAGTGCCACGCAGCGGTGGTGTCCGAAGATGCGCC
>JBBQMG010000177.1:0-7022 GCA_038328705.1 Acidimicrobiales bacterium
TCGGAAGTGAAGGTAAAGCTGCTCACGGGGTGAGGCTCCTCATGAAGTTGGAAGTGTGGACTGTGACGGGGTGTGACTGCCACGAATCTCGACCACAGTATCGAGAACCGCCTTTGCAATTGCGCTTTTGTCGGCCAGCGGCACCGCGATCGTCGCGCCGGCCGCGGTCAAGAGCGTGACCGCGTTGGTGTCGTGTTGGAACCCGACGCCTGCAGCACTGACGTCGTTCGCAACGATCAGATCGAGGTGTTTGCGCTGCAGCTTGCCCGCAGCATTCGCCACGAGGTCGCTGGTTTCTGCTGCGAAGCCGACCAACGTCTGCCCGGCGGGCTTGCTGACGCCGAGCCCCGCAAGAATGTCGGGGGTGCGCTCGAGCACGATCTGGGGAATGCCCTGGTCCTTCTTCAGCTTGCCCTCGACGGCGGCTACAGGGCGGAAGTCGGCGACGGCGGCGGCCATCACGATCACGTCGGCCCTCGACGCCACGGCGGCCAGCGCGGATTGCATCTGTGCGGCAGTTTCGACCGCTACTACGGCGACGCCCGCAGGTACTGGCAGTTGCACGGTGGACACCAGCGTGACCTGAGCACCACGGGCGGCGGCCTCGGCAGCGATGGCGTAGCCCTGCTTACCGCTGCTGCGATTGGCGATGACCCGCACTGCATCGATGGGCTCGCGAGTGCCACCGGCCGACACCACGACATGGAGACCACTCAGATCGCCGTCAGACAGCACCGCATCAATGGCCGCAACGATGCGTTCCGGCGAAGCCAGCCGACCTGCGCCAACATCGCCGCCAGCCAGGCGGCCAGTCTCGGGATCAACAATGTGAACGCCGCGGGCCCGCAGCGTGGCGACGTTGGCCTGTACGGCCGGGTGTTCCCACATTTCGGTGTGCATTGCCGGACAGACCACCACCGGCGCCCGTGTCGCGAGCAGCGTGTTGGTGAGCAGATCAGTACTGAGGCCCGCCGCATACGCGGCAAGCAAACGAGCAGTGGCGGGTGCCACCACGATCACGTCGGCGGTTTGCCCCAGCCGCGTATGTGGGATGGGATTGGCTTCGTTCCACAGACTGGTCTGTACCGGCTCGCTGGCCAGCGCCGACAACGTGGTACGACCAATGAAGTGCTCGGCGCCGGCGGTCATCACTGGCACCACGTGAGCGCCAGCGTCGATCAACCGACGGCAGACCTCGACGGCCTTGTATGCCGCAATGCCACCGGTGACCCCGAGAACAATGCGTTTTCCGGCGAGCATGACGATCAGTCGAGTCGTTTCAGCCGCGGCCGATGGAGGCGATCAAGCCGTGGCGTCGTCGTCGTCGGCTTCTTCGACGCGGTCTGCATACGCGGCGCGTTCGATCTTGTCGGCGGCGATCTCTTCGAACGCAATGCTGAGCGGCTTGCGGGCCACCGAGCTGACCTGTGGCGGCACCATATGGCCCAGACCATCACCCAGCTGGTTGAAATAGCTGTTGATCTGGCGGGCACGACGAGCGGCCAGTGTGACGAGCGAGAACTTCGAATCGACGCGGTCGAGGAGCTCCTCGATCTGCGGATTGATCATGGTGTCGAACGAACGCGTGGACATCTGCAAAGCCTCCTGAAAACAGCGCTGCAGTGTACCGGCAAATACTACCCCAACATGCGATGGTGGCCGATGATCTGCATCATCTCGTCCACCGTGCGCTCCAGATCGTCGTTGACCACGACGTGATTGGCCAGCGCCATCCCCACAGGTTCCTCGTCGAGAGCCTTCTGTAGGCGCTCGGCGACCTTGTCTTCAGCATCGCCACGACCACGCAGGCGACGCTGCTGCTCCTGTCGCGTGGGGGGCAGCACGAAAATGAGTACCGCTTCGGGATGAAGGGCCTTGACCTGCTTGGCGCCGTCGACCTCGATTTCGAGGACCACATCGCGGCCAGCAATCGGCTCTGGGCGCGGCGTGCCGTAGTAGTTGCCCAAAAAGTCCGTCCACTCCAAGAACCCGTCAGCCGCAATGCGGGCTTCGAACGCAGCGCGATCGGCAAACACGTACGCAGCATCGCTCTCACCGGGCCTCTGAGCCCGCGTCGTCCACGAGCGGCTCAGCCACAGCTGCTGGTCGCGCTCGGCAAGCGCGTTGACGATGGTGCCCTTCCCCACACCTCCAGGGCCGGAGACGATGAAGATCAGCGAAGTGGAGGCGGCAGTGTTGGCTGCCATGGCCTCACTGACCGAGCTGTGCGAGCAACGCCAGCTTCTGCTGGGCGCCGAGGCCCTGCACACGACGGTTGTCGGCGATGCCGATCTCCTCGATGATCTTGCGTGCCTTGACCTTGCCGACACCTGGAAGCGACTCGAGCAAGGAAACAACCTTCAGCTTGCCAACCGTGCTGCTGGTGGAAGCCAGAGCCTCGGCGAGCGTGACGGAGCCCATCTTGAGCTGGTTCTTCAGCTCGGCGCGAGCGACGCGAGCCTCGGCGGCCTTGGCCAGAGCGTTGGCACGCTGTTCAGGGGTGAGTTGCGGAGGAGTTGCCATGTCCTGACCTTAGCGCTGCCAGGGCGGCGCGCGATGACAATCAGCCGTCGGCCAACGACGCCAGCCCGCCACGGTGAGCGAGACCGGTGAGCTGGCTGGGCCGAATTCGATGCGCAGCGCACCACTCCAGCAGTTCGCGTTGCACTGTCCGTGGCGCAGCAGGGTCGGCGAACGTGGCGGTGCCCACCTGCACGGCGCTCGCACCTGCCAACATCAGCTCGGCAGCGTCCCAGCCGTTCGAGACTCCGCCGACGCCGACAATCGCCAGCTCAGGCAACGCTGCATGCACGTCGAACACCGTCCGCACCGCGACCGCGTGCACCGGGCGGCCGCTGTACCCGCCACCACCGGCACCCAGAGCGGGCAGCCCACTCGCAGGGTCGAGCACCATGCCGAGCAGCGTGTTCGACAGCGTGACAGCGTCTGCGCCGGCCTCGCTGACGGCGGCGGCGACTTCCACGACCCGGTCGGTGTTGGGGCTGAGCTTCGCCCAGCGGGCCCGGCCACAGGCCGCCGTCGCAGCAATGACCTCGGCCGAGAGCACTGCGTCGTGGGCGAAGATGCCACGTCGGCCCTCCAGGTTGGGGCACGACAGATTGACCTCGACTGCAATGACCGAGGACGGCGCATCGGCAAGCTGCGCCGCTGCCAACGCATAGTCCTGCACCGATCGGCCCCAGATGCTGGCAATGACCCGTGCACCGGTTGCCATCAATGCCGGTAGCTCCTCGGCGAGCCAGAACGGCACGCCCGGGCCCTGCAGACCCACCGCGTTGATCATACCCAGCCCTGCTGGGTGAACTCGCGGGGCCGGGTTGCCAGCCCATTCGTATGCGGCCAACGATTTGACCACCACTGCGCCGAGCGCAGAAAGGTCCATGTACGGCTCCATTTCGGCGCCGTGCCCGGCCGTGCCAGACGCTGTCATCACCGGTGCCGGCAACGTCAGCGACCCGATCTGCACGGCCGAATCGGTACTCACGCGTGGAACTCCTGCAGCGACCGCACGTTGATCTCGCGACCGACCATTTCGGCCATGCCCTGCACCGCGGCCAGTGCCGCTTCCACGGTGGTGACGGAGCTGACGTGGTGGCTGTTGGCTGCCTTACGGATCTGTTCGCCATCGGTTCGCCCACCACGACCCTGCGGCGTGTTGACGACGAACGCAATCTCGCCGCTCTCGATCAACTTCACCGCGTTGATGCCATGGCCGTCGGAGATCTTGCCGACGACCTGGTCGACGGTGATACCGAACCGGCCGAGGTACTCGCAGGTGCCCGTGGTCGCGGCGATCCTCAGCCCGAGCTCGCGCAACCGTGCGGCGACGACGAGCCCAGCCGGCTTGTCGCCGTCGGCCAGCGACAAGAACACGGTGCCCTCGGTCGGCAGCAGCGTGCCGGCAGCCAGCTCAGCCTTGAAGAACGCCTTGCCGAAGGTGGTGTCGATTCCCATCACTTCGCCGGTGCTGCGCATCTCAGGCCCCAAAGCGGTGTCCACTTCAGGGAACCGGCTGAACGGCAGCACGGCCTCCTTGATGGCGACGTGGCCGTGCTGGCTGGGCGGGCACAACAGCCCCTCGGCGCGCAGCTGCGCAAGGGTGGCACCGAGCATGACCCGACTGGCAACCTTGGCAAGTGGCACGCCGGTGGCCTTGGCCACGAATGGCACGGTACGGCTGGCCCGCGGGTTGGCCTCGATGACGTAGACCGTCGTGCCCAGCACGGCGTACTGGACGTTGATGAGGCCACGCACGTCGAGCGCATCGGCGATGGCGGTGGTGTAGGCCTCGATGACCTCCACGACCCAACTGGGCAATGTCTGGGGTGGGATGGCGCACGCGCTGTCACCACTGTGGACGCCGGCTTCTTCGACATGCTCCATGACACCGCCGATGAGCACTTCGCCGGTGTGGTCGCGGATGGCGTCGACATCGACCTCACGTGCGTCCTCCAGGAAGCGGTCGATCAGCACCGGCCGCTCGGCGGACAGGCCACCTTCCTTGCCCAACGAGCCGAAACCGGCCAACTCGGCCATCGCCCGCGCAAGATGATTGCGATCGTGCACGATCTGCATTGCCCGACCACCGAGCACGTAGCTGGGGCGCACGAGCACGGGAAAGCCAACGCGATCGACGATGGTGAGCGCCTCCTCGAGATCGGTGGCAGTGCCGCCGGGAGGCTGCGGGATGTGCAGATCAGTGCACAACGCGCTCCACTTCTCGCGGTCCTCGGCGAGGTCGATGGACGCAGGTGATGTGCCGGCGATGAGCTCCACCGGTAGCTGGCCGGACAGCTTCAGCGGGGTCTGCCCGCCGAGCGAGACGATGACCTTCGGTGGAACTCCGCCGGACGCAGCCGTCTCAGCGGCGATCACGTTGAGGACGTCCTCACGGGTGAGCGGCTCGAAGTACAACCGGTCGCTGGTGTCGTAATCGGTACTGACCGTCTCGGGATTGCAGTTCACCATCACCGTCTCGAACCCCGCGTCGCGAAGCGCGAACGATGCGTGCACGCAGCAGTAGTCGAACTCGATGCCTTGGCCAATACGGTTCGGGCCGCTGCCCAAGATGACCACTCGCGGACGGTCGCTGGGGCGGACCTCGTTCTCGTCCTCCCAGGTGCTGTAGTGATACGGCGTCTCGGCCGCGAACTCGGCCGCGCAGGTGTCGACCGTCTTGTACGTCGGCAACACGCCGGCGGCCTCACGGGCAGCACGCACCTCCAGTTCGTCGATACCCCATGCAAAACCCATCTGGGCATCACTGAAGCCGAACTGCTTGGCCCGCTTCCACATCCGCGACGACATGCCACCCATGCCGGCGTCGGTGAACGCCACCCGCTCCTCCATGATCTGCTGCATCTGGTCGAGGAACCAGTGGTCGATGCGGCACGCCGCGTAGATGCGATCGATCGCGACGCGGCGGCGCAGGAGTTCGCCCACCTGGAAGAGGCGATCCTGAGTGGGAATGCCGACCGCTACCAACAGATCATCGTCGCTGCGCTCGTCCAGCTGAGCCTCGGCTGGGTCGCAACCCAAGCCGTAGCGGCCCTGCTCCAGCGAGCGCAGGCCCTTCTGCAGGCTCTCGGTGAACGTACGGCCGATGCTCATTGCCTCACCGACGGACTGCATCTGCGTGCCCAACACGCCGGAGGTGCCCGGCAGCTTCTCGAAGGCCCAGCGGGGGATCTTGGTGACCACGTAGTCAATGGACGGTTCGAAGCTTGCGGGCGTCGAGCGCTCGACGGTGGACGTGATGTCGTTGGAGATCTCGTCGAGCGTGTAACCAACGGCCAGCTTAGCGGCGATCTTGGCAATCGGGAACCCGGTCGCCTTCGACGCCAACGCCGACGACCGTGACACCCGCGGGTTCATCTCGATGACGACCTGATCGCCGTTCTGCGGGTTGACCGCGAACTGCACGTTGCTGCCACCGGTCTCCACACCGACACGACGGATGCAAGCGAACGCTGCATCGCGCATCTGCTGATACTCGACATCGCTGAGTGTCTGGGCGGGCGCCACCGTGATGCTGTCGCCCGTGTGCACACCCATCGGGTCGACGTTCTCGATGCTGCAGATGATCACGCAGTTGCCGGACCGGTCGCGCATGACTTCCAGCTCGTATTCCTTCCAACCGGCAATGCTCGTCTCGATCAGGATTTCGCTGATCGGGCTGGCGTCGAGTCCATTGGCGGCAAGCTTCTCGAACTCTTCCGCGGTGCTGGCGATGCCAGTCCCGCGACCACCGAGGATGTACGCCGGACGGATGATGCACGGCAGGCCGATGTCGGCCAGGACCGCGCGCGATTCGTCCATGTTGTGAGCGATACCGCTGTCGGGCACCTTCAGCCCGATCTCGATCATCGCTTCCTTGAACAGTCCCCTGTCCTCGGCAGTCGCGATGGACAGCGCATTGGCGCCGATCATCTCGGGTGTGCCCGGCACGCCGATGAGACCCATCTCGTAGAGCGCCATTGCGGTGTTCAGCCCTGTTTGGCCACCCAACGTCGGCAACACCGCATCGGGCTTCTCGCGCTCGATGATCTTGGCAACCACCTCTGGCGTGATGGGCTCGACGTACGTCGCGTGCGCGAAGTCGGGGTCGGTCATGATGGTGGCCGGATTCGAGTTCACGAGGATGACCCGGTAGCCCTCTTCCTTCAGCACCCGGCACGCCTGCGTGCCCGAGTAATCGAACTCGCACGCCTGGCCGATCACGATCGGACCCGACCCGATGATCAGAATGCTGTGAATGTCAGTGCGCTTCGGCATCAGACCCGCGCTCCCATCAGTTCGGCGAACATCTCGAACAGATATCTGCTGTCATGTGGGCCGGGCCCAGCCTCAGGGTGGTACTGCACGCTGAAGGCTGGGGCACCGAGCACACGCATTCCTTCGTTCGTGAAGTCGTTGAGATTGAGGTGCGTGACCTCCACCTTGCCCTCCAGGCTGGCCGGGTCGACACAGAAGTTGTGGTTCTGACTGGTGATCTCCACGTG
>JBBQMG010000178.1:0-6897 GCA_038328705.1 Acidimicrobiales bacterium
TCGAACCCAGAACCTGCGGATTAAGAGTCCGTTGCTCTGCCGTTGAGCTAGAGGCGCAATGGCAGGCAGTGTAGGGGGAGCGGACCGCGCCCCCTACCTGCTTACCGTGGGGTGATCGACGGGGCTCGAACCCGCGACCCTCAGGATCACAACCTGATGCTCTGCCAGCTGAGCTACGACCACCATGAAGCCATGCAGTGTGCCATACGCTCCGCGAAATTCCACCATGACTTTCGACCGCCTACCAGCTCAGGCCGTGTCCGCGCTGCCGTCCTCAGCGATCTGGTCACGACGGATTCCGTGGTGAGGTAGGCTTACCAGAACGAAATCCGGAGGACATCAGTCATGAGCGCAACGGAAAGCATTTCCACGCGTGAACTTGCCGAACGGGCCAAGGCCATCACGCAGCGAGAGCTGCAGGTCTACATCGCCCGCACCAAGGGGTCGCAGGCCGCCACCGAGCGGGCCCGCAAGGTGCTGCCGCTGGGCGTGCCCAGCAGCTTCCAGGCGTACGACCCTCACCCGATCGTGGTGCGCCGGGCGCAAGACAGTTGGATGGAAGACGTCGACGGGAACCGCTACATCGACTTCGACATGGGTTACGGAGCGCTGTTCTCCGGCCACTGCCACCCCGCCGTGCGCCGCGCCGTCGAACAGCAACTCGACAACGGCACGCTGTACGTCACCCCGTGCGAGCTCAACGCCGAGGTGGCCGAACTGCTCGCCGAGCGTTACAACCTGCCGATGTGGCGCTTCACCAACTCGGGCACCGAGGCCACCATGGATGCCATTCGCGTTGCCCGCGGCATCACCGGTCGTGAAAAGATCGTGAAGGTCGAGGGCGGATATCACGGGCACCACGACGAGGTGATGATCTCGATGAAGCCACCGCTCGACATGGCCGGACCCGCCGACTCACCCACCCCGGTACCCGGTACTGCCGGCATCACAGCGGCCGTGCTCTCCGACACCATCGTTGTCCCGTACAACGACGCGGCGGCCCTCGAGCGGGTACTGCGCAACCGCGATGTGGCCTGCTTCATCGTCGAGCCTGTCATGGAGAACATCGGCATTTGCATGCCGCAGCCCGGCTATCTCGAGGCAGTGCGCGAGATCACTCGCCGCTACGGCACCATGCTCATCTTCGACGAGGTGAAGACGGGTATCACCGCCGGGTACGGCGGGGCCACCACCCAGCTCGGCGTGCAACCTGATCTCGTCACCCTTGCCAAGAGCATCGGTGGCGGCCTGCCGGTAGGCGCATTCGGCGGCACGCAGGAGTGCATGGATCAGATCACCGCTGGCAGGGTGCTGCACCTCGGCACGTACAACGGTAACCCACTCTGCATGGCGGCGATCAAGGCTGTGCTCACCGAGGCTTGCACCCGCGACGCGATCGATGCGGCAATTGCCCTCAACCGTCGTCTGCTCGATGAGTGCGACCGCATCATCGCTGAGGCGAGCCTGCCGGCACACACCGTGCAGTTCGGTGCCAAGGGATGCATCACCTGGGCTCGCGAACCGATCCGCAATTACCGCGACTACAAGGCCACAGATTTCGACCTCGCTTTTGCGCAGTGGATCCACGGCATCAACCGTGGCGTGCTGCTGCCGCCCGGGCTCGACGAACAGTGGCTGATCTCGGTGCTGCATTCCGAAGACGACGCGATGCGTTATGCCACCGTGTTCGGCGAGTTCGTCGCCGAACTCATCGCCTGACCCGTCAGCTCTTTCCTTCCCCAACTACGCCGGTCGTGGTCTGCTGACCGAGCGCTAGCTCCAGCTGCGCTCTTCGTTGTATCGGTAGGTGCTGACGGGTGTGCTCCAACGGCGCCGGCGCTGCATCATGCCCGTGCCTGCCAGCAACGCCAGCGCGCTGCCGATGAGCATCAGCTCCAACCCGATCAGCAACGGCAGCGAATCGTCGGCGAGGCGCGCGGGAATGTGGGCCCACACGCTGTCGCTGAGGGCAGGTACCAGGAACTTGGGTACGAGGTAGCCGAGGATCAGCGCGAGTAAGGCAAGCAGCAGCAGACCAAGGGCGAGACTGCGCATCAGTGCGCTGCGTTCAGGGTGTGCAGTGAACCCGAGGAACGCGAACGCGACAGTGGCGATGAGCGCGATCGGAAGCAACCAGTCGAGCGTGTGATTGGCGATGACCAGTGGGGTCACCTTTGGTACGGGCAGGATCAGCGTTGGTAGCACTGCCGCCCGCTCGTCGCGCACGATGCCCACCAGTTGTGGGCCCGTGATCTCCACCGGGCCCTTCTGGTCACCGATCATGTGAGCGTGCGCATCATGAATGATCTCCGCGAGTAGCTTCTGCCCCGCCGGCAGCTCGGCGACGGCCGCAACGTTCGACCGGATGGTGACCGGATCAACTGTGCCGTCGAGCTGCTGTATGACGCTGTCCGAGATGAAGCCGACCAGCTCTGCCTTCAGCTCCGAGTCGCCCAAGATCACATCGGCGGCCTGTGCCGAGTTGTCAGGGTCGAACGCAGACCGTTGCAGAAGGAAGCCTGCAATCGACAAGCTCGCGCAGGCATAGGCAAGGCCGAACAGCAGCCCGGCAAGGGTTCTTCGCACCGGCACAGTATTTCGGATTCCAGACACGACTTCTATACCATAGGGGGTATGAATCCTGAGTTGCCGTCCGCTTGGACGATGTTTCGGCGAGCAATCGTCCTCAAGTGTCCCCACTGCGGCAGCAGGCGGACGTTCATTCGGCGCTGGATGCTGCGCTACGACCGCTGTCGCACGTGTGGCATCGAGTGGCACCGCGAGCACGGCTTCGAGCTGGGCCCAATTGCGCTCAATGTCATCTTCACCTTCGGCGTCCTCGCGGTGGGCATGGTGGTCGCGTTCGTCGCCACCGCACCTGACTTTCCGGTCACTGCGCTCACCATCGGATTCGTCATCGGCGCGATCGTGATTCCGCTCCTGGCGTTCCCGTTCACCAACACGGTGTGGATGGCGTTCGACCTGTTGACGCACAAGCCCGACGACAAGGAATTGATCGAAGCCGGCATCGCCGTAGCCGAGCAGCAATTTCTCGCCGAGGATGCTTGATCGAACGACTGTTCGTAGTTACACTCCTGTTGTTCGAACACACGTACCATCACTTGTAGTACCACTCGTACGGTCAACAACAGGTTTGTAGCGCTCCTCCGGGAACTCTGTCACACCCTTTTCGTACGGTGCCCCTTACCACCGCAACGCCCCAAGGGCGTCGCCACGGTACTCATCGGGGCCGGCAACGGTCCTCACCAATGACACCCACTTGGGTATGGCAGGAAACGGAGACAGTTGTGAGCAACGATCGAGACAAGGCACTTGAAGTAGCCCTGGCGGCCATCGACAAGCAGTTCGGCAAGGGCTCCATCATGAGGATGGGCGAGAAGACCACGATGGGTATCGAGGCCATCCAGACGGGTGCCCTGGCGCTCGATGTGGCGCTCGGTGTAGGTGGCCTGCCCCGCGGTCGCGTGGTCGAGATCTTTGGCCCAGAGTCCTCGGGTAAGTCGACGCTGGCCATGCACGTCGTGGCCGAAGCGCAGCGCAACGGTGGCATCTGTGCCTACATCGACGCGGAGCACGCGATGGATCCCATCTACGCGCGGGCCATCGGCGTCGACATCGATCAGTTGCTCATCAGCCAGCCCGACACAGGTGAGCAGGCACTGGAGATTGCCGACATGTTGGTGCGTTCCGGCGCCATCGATGTGGTCGTCATCGACTCGGTGGCAGCCCTCACACCTCGTGCCGAGATCGAAGGCGAGATGGGCGACACGCATGTTGGCCTGCAGGCCCGCTTGATGAGCCAGGCCCTGCGCAAGCTCACCGGCAACCTCAACAAGACCAACACCATCATGATCTTCATCAACCAGTTGCGCGAGAAGATCGGTGTCATGTTCGGTTCGCCCGAGACCACCCCTGGTGGCCGCGCGCTGAAGTTCTACGCCTCGGTCCGACTGGATATCCGCCGTATTGAAAGCATCAAGGACGGCACCGAGATCGTCGGTAACCGCACTCGAGTGAAGGTCGTCAAGAACAAGGTGGCGCCGCCGTTCCGTCAGGCCGAATTCGACATCATGTACGGCAAGGGCATCAGCCGTGAGGGTTCGCTGCTCGACATGGCGGTCGACATGGCCATCATCAAAAAGTCCGGGGCGTGGTTCACCTATGAAGGTGAGCAACTGGGCCAGGGTCGCGAGAACGCGAAGAACTTCCTGTCGGCCAACCCCGAGATCATGGTGGAAGTCTCCGAAAAGGTCCGTGTGCAGGCGGGCATCGGTGTCGATGCCAATGCGCCGGTGGAGGCCACCTTCTCCGCAGCCGACGAGCAACCCATCGAACTCTGACGTCAGAGGCGCTGGGCTTACACAAGTCCAGCGCCTCGACGCCCACGGCTTACGCAACTCTCCGATCGAGCAATCGGGGCTGCCGCTAGCCTTCGGTGTCATGGGCCGTAGCTACGTCGTGCACACCTTCGGGTGTCAGATGAACGAACACGACTCTGAGCGCATCTCGGGTTTGCTTGATGCTGATGGCCTCACCGCTGTCACTGATCAGGATGACGCAGATGTTGTCGTGCTCAATACCTGCTGCATTCGTGAGAACGCCGACAACAAGCTATACGGCACGCTTGGCTGGCTGCGTACGTGGAAGAACGAGCGCGAGGGTCGCCAGATCGTGGTCTCGGGCTGCTTGGCTCAGAAGGACCGTGACCTCGTTGCCACCAAGGCGCCCTGGGTCGATGTCGTGATGGGTACGCACAACGTGCACCGTGCTGCAGAATTGGTGCAGCAGTCGCAAGAGTTCGGTCAGATCACCGAGATTCTCGACGCTGCAGTACTCGACGATCACGCCATGTTCCCCAGTGCGTTGCCCGCTCGACGCGATACCGGTTACAACGCGTGGGTCACCATCCAGATCGGCTGCGACAACAACTGTGCGTTCTGCATCGTGCCCGCGGTTCGGGGCGTGGAGATCAGCCGCCCGTTCGACGACATCGTCGCCGAGGTGCAGGCGCTGGTCGCCGACGGCGTCACAGAGGTGACGCTGCTCGGCCAGAACGTCAACAGCTACGGCCGCGACATCCAAGTGGCGGCGCGCCAGGGCGGCGACGCTGAGGCGCGTCTGCGGCCGCTGTTCGCCGACCTGCTCACCGCCGTCGGCTCCGTGCCCGGGTTGCGACGCATGCGCTTCACCAGTCCGCACCCCAAGGACATGCGGCCCGATACGTTCGCCGCCATGGCCGGCAGCGCCACCATGTGCGAGCACCTCCACTATCCGCTGCAGTCCGGTAGTGACCGGGTGCTGGCATTGATGCATCGCGGCTACACCGCCGAGCGCTACCTAGAACGACTCGAGCAGGCGCGTCTGGCAGTTCCCGACTTGGCGGTCAGTACCGACATCATCGTCGGCTTCCCCGGCGAGACCGAGGCCGACCTGCAACGCACCCTGGAAGTGGCAGCCGCCGCCGAATACGACTACGCCTACACCTTCGTGTTCTCCCCACGCGTCGGCACCGAGGCAGCTGAGATGGTCGACCAGTTCGTGGACCCGGTGGTGGTGGCCGAGCGCTTCCAGCGCCTGAGGGTCGTCGTCGAACACAGTGCCCTTTTGAAGCATCAGGCGCGCATCGGCCGCCTCGAGGAAGTCGTCGTCGAAGGGCCGAGCAAGAAGGACCCTTCGGTTGTTTCGGGTCGCACTCGGCAGAACAAACTCGTCCATTTCACGCCCACCCAACCGATGCGCACCGGCTCGTACGCATTGGTGGAGATCACCTCGGCGGCCCCGCATCACCTGATGGGCCAGTTCGTCGAATTGGTGGCCGAGCCGGCGCACAAGCGCCGCATTGCCGTGACAGCAGGGTGAGCAGCGCTTCAGCTCGGCCGCTCGTCATCCTCGGCCCCACGGCCTCTGGCAAGAGCGACGTTGCAATGGCCTATGCCGCCGCCCATCCGGGCGCCGAGATCGTCGCCGTCGATGCCATGCAGGTGTATCGGCGCATGAACATCGGTACCGCTAAGCCGGCCACTGCGGATCAATCCGCGGTGCCGCATCATGGCATCGACCTTGCCGAACCAAGCGACGACTTCGCCGTCACCGACTTCGAGCGCGCGGCCAGCGCCGCGCTGGCGGACATGGCAACGCGTCGGGTGCGACCAGTGTTGGTAGCCGGCACGGGTCTCTATCTGCGTGCTCTCACGGACCCGATGGAGATTCCAGGCCGATGGCCAGCGGTGCGCGCAGCGCTGGAAGAGCGGGTGGCTCTCGATGGCAGCACCGTGTTGCACCAGGAACTGACCGGGCTGGACCCTGTTGCGGCCGGCCGGATGGAGCCGAGTAACGAACGCCGAGTTGTGCGCGCACTGGAGGTGACGCTGGGCAGCGGGCGGCCGTTCAGTTCGTTCGGTCCCGGGTTGGATCAATATCCGCCAGTCGACTTCGAGCAGGTGGGGTTGCAGTGGCCTCGCGATGTGCTGACCGCTCGGATTGCCGAGCGAGTCCACCGGATGATGGCCGCCGGGCTGCTCGCCGAGGTGGAGCAACTCCTGGCCGAACCGTTGCCGCTCTCGCGCTCGGCTCGTCAAGCGCTCGGTTACAAGGAACTGATCGCGCACCTGGAAGGAGGAGCATCATTGGACGGGGCAGTGGCGTCGGTGGTCCTGCGCACTCGGCAGTTCGCCGTCCGTCAGGAGCGATGGTTCCGCCGTGACCCTCGCATACGCTGGGTGCACATCGAACACGACCCCGTCGCCGAGGTCCTGGCAGTTCTGCAGCAGACATGACTCAGCTCACCCTCACCAAACACCACGGGCTCGGGAACGACTTCCTGGTCGTCTTCCACCCTGGCATCGCCGATCTGCCCGCGCTTGCCCGCCAGCTGTG
>JBBQMG010000179.1:0-6868 GCA_038328705.1 Acidimicrobiales bacterium
CGGCCGCAGTGTGCTGGGCCGCGGCGACCACGCCCGCCTCGATCAGCTGGGGCCGAAAGATGCCATCGAACCATTGGTGTACAACGCCAAGCAGATGGTCTCGGTGCCGCCGTTGGTGCCCCCGATGGGCGTCATCAACCACGCCACTGTCGCCGCCTTCAACGAGATGTGGTACCGCAAGGCGCCTCGCCACCGTGAGGGCGAGTTGCAGAGCATCGCCACCTTCTTCCACCCGCTCGACATGGTCGGCCGCTGGAACCGTATCTACGGCACCCGTGGAATGTTGCAGTACCAGATCGTGGTGCCATTCGGCGCCGAGGAGACCATGCGCACGGTGATCGAGCGCTTCGCGGCCAGTGGCACCGCCAGCTTCCTCGCCGTTCTCAAGCGCTTCGGCCCCGCCAGCCTTGCCCCGCTGAGCTTCCCCGCACCGGGCTGGACACTCACGTTGGATGTACCGGCGGGGACCGCTGGACTCGGCGAGCTGCTGCACAGTCTCGACCGCCTGGTGCTGGACGCGGGTGGACGGCACTACTTCGCCAAGGACTCGGTCACCACCCCCGACGCGGTCCGCCGGGGCTACCCGCGCCTCGACGAGTGGAAAGCCATTCGCGATTCCGTCGATCCCACCGGTATGTGGCAGAGCGACCTTTCCCGCCGACTCGGCCTCACCGACTGAAAGAGAACCCCATGGACAATGCGCTCGGCGAACCTCAGACACTTCTGCTGCTCGGCGGCACCAGCGACATCGGCCTTGCGATCGTGCGTGAGCTGCTCAGCGCCAGCGCACGGACGGTCGTGCTTGCCTGCCGAAACACGGAGAAGGGCGAGGCGGCCGCTGCCGGTCTTCGGCACGACGGCTTGACGGTGGACGTCATGCAATTCGATGGTGCGGCCACCGAGACTCACGAGGCGTTCATCGCTGACGTTGCTGAACGCCACGGCGACATCGACCTGGCAATCGTGGCCTTCGCCCAACTGGGCGACGGTGAGGCCACGTCGAAGGACGTTGCGGGCGCAGCCGCGCTCACGCACGTGAACTTCACCGGTGCCATCACCTCCACGATCGCCGTTGCCAATCGGCTGCGGTCGCAGGGACACGGGGGCATCGTGGTGCTCAGTAGCGTTGCCGGCGAGCGGGTGCGCAAGGCCAACGCCGTTTACGGCGCGACCAAGGCCGGGTTCGATGGGTTTGCCCAGGGCCTTGGCGACGAGCTGGCCGGCGAAGGCGTGCACGTGTTGGTCGTCCGTCCGGGTTTCGTCCACTCGGCGATGACCGTGGGTGCGAAGCCGGCGCCGTTCGCCACGACACCCGAGAAGGTTGCCGAGGTGACGGCCAAGGGCTTGCGCAGCGGGCGTCGCACCGTCTGGGCGCCGGGCATCCTGCGCTACGTCTTCATGGCTTTGCGCCACACCCCTGGCCCCGTCTGGCGGCGCCTGCCCCTCGGCTGAACGACACAGGGCTGGTCAGGGCTGGTCGCCGTTGGCGATGCGTTTGGCCAGTTCGCGTTCGAAGTCGGCGCGGCGGTCGGCACCGATGCCGATGCCGGCGGGGCTGATGCCATCGCCGACGTCGCAGCGTTGGTACAGCAGTACCAGTGCGTTCTCGTAGTTGCCGACGAGGCAGAACTTGTCGGCAACGACTTGGTTGGGTGCCTCGCTGCCGCGGTCGCTCGATGCGTTGGGCTCGTACCAGCCCGTCCAGAAATTGGTCAGGATCAGCCAGTCGGCGCTGGCGACGTCCTCGGCCAGGCTGGACCCTTCTTGGTCGGCGAGGCCAGGGTCCATCTCGATGTAGAACGTGGCGGGCGTCAGCTCCGGGAACAGGTAGTAGAACGCGGCGTCGCTGTAGATCGTGCGGCTGAGATCGGCGGGGCCGACCAGCAGGCGATCGGCAGGCTGCGACAGCCGGTCGAGGTCGTCGATCGCTGCCTGGCTGGATGTCTGCAGCGCCTGATTGCCGAAGTAGAAGCCGCGCTCGCCGCGGGTGACCTCGTAGCCGCCGGGCTTGTTGCCCACGCTGACGCGGCTCTGCAACAGGTAGTAGCGGTAGGTGAAGAACGGGTTGACCACCAGCAGGATCACGGTGATTGCCGCGCCCGCCACCAACGCAGCATGGCGAGTGAACCGTGGTGCGGCTCGCGGCACCAACTCGACGAACAGGCACGGGAGGAGCGCGAAACTGACGCACGAACCCCATGCCAGATGCGTGCTGTCCGGGCGCTGCAGTGCCTGGGGCAGCATACCGAGACCGAACAGGGAGGCACCGAACAGCACGACGTGCCGATTGATGGCGCCGCCTGACGAGCGATAGAGACGAAAGGCCGTGATGGGCACGCCGACGGCCACGATGATGACGACGAAGAACCACACGAACAGCTGATGGTTGGCGGACAGCGCCGGAACCCGCCACCACGGCGCGTCGAGCGGACCTTCGGCGACAGCTTGGAGCGCGCCGTCGATGTGGCCGAAGCTGGGCGGACGCGGCAGCTCGCGGCCAGGTCGCAGATCGACCACGGGTTGCAGGAACATGCCGCGCACGCTGGGGCCGATACCGGCGATGACCAGGTGCACCATGAACGGCACCAGGCCGATGGCCAGGCCGCCCAGCGTCGGCTTCCATGTGTGGTCGCTGCGGCCACGCCACAGCAACCAGCAGTGCGTCAAGCCCAGGGCCAGCACGAGGTCAGGTCGGTAGCCGAGCGCGCAGCCCACCAACAGCCCAGCGGCAACCAGCGCCACCTGTCGGCTGCGTCCGCTGGTGTGGAGTGCGCGAATGCCGAACACGATGCTCCACAGACCCAGAGCGACGCCGCCTTCCCAGGCGAGGGCGGAGAGGCCGATCGGGGTGAGCACGAGCAGCAGCGCGGTGACGGCACTGAGCACGGCGGTGCGCCGACCCCATGCGCGCCCGATGGCGTACATCGCGAAGATGATGCCCACGTGCTGTAGCAACCCGAAGACACGCTGGCTCTCCATCGTGTCGCCGAACAGCCAGTACCAGCCGGCCAGCGCGTGCAGCGAGAACGGCCCGTAGAGGTGCAGGAAGTCGACGTTCGGTATGTCGCCCTTCAGAATGCGCTGCGGGAAGGCGAGCATGAAGCCCTCCTCCATCGAGCTGCCGGTGGCCAGGAAGAGGCCCCGCAGCGGCAGCGCGATGACCGCCATCATCGTTCCAAGCGAGATGACCGAGCGTCGGTTCGGTCGAACACTGAATCGTCCGCCGAGGACGAAGGGAGTGCCCGAAGTAGGAAGTGACTGGTTGTCGGGAACGGCAGTTTGCACGGAGCGACTCTAGTGAGCGGCGGCGCGACGAGAACGGTCACACGGTCGTGGGCCGCGGTTCGTTACCCTTTCAGCGCCATGTCGAATGAGGCGGCGCCCAGCGCTACGACCGAACCCACTATCGAGCAGCTTGCCGCCGAGATGATCTCCGTCGGATGCCGTCGTGTGCACGTGCTTGCGTGGCGTGACCTCGACGATGTGGATGCGGGTGGTTCGGAAGTGCATGCGGACCACTTCATGCGTCGCTGGGCAGCCGCCGGCCTGGAGATCACGCATCGCACGTCCGCCGCTGCCGGCCAACCGGCCAACGCCGATCGCAACGGCTACCACGTGGTTCGTCGGGGTAGCCGCTACAGCGTGTTCCCGCGCGGCGTTGCTCGCGAGCTGGCATCACGCCGCCAGTACGACGCGCTGGTCGAGGTGTGGAACGGTGTGCCGTGGCTCAGCCCGATCTGGTCGCACAAACCGCGCATCACGTTCCTGCACCACGTGCACGGCCCCATGTGGGACCAACTTCTGCCCAAGCCGCTGGCGTTCATGGGGCGCGCGGTTGAGGCACGGTTGGCGCCGCCCTTCTATCGGCGCACGCTCACCATGACGCCCAGCGACGCCACGCGCGACGAGCTGCTGCACCTGGGTTTCAGGCCCAACCGGGTCGTGGCGGTGAACAATGGTGTCGAGGAGATGTTCGTGCCCGGCGAGAGTGAGGCGCCGGTGCCGACGATCGTCTGCGTGGGCCGGCTTGCCCCGGTGAAGCGGCAGGACAAGCTGATCGACGAAGCGGTCGTCGCCAAACGTCGAGTGCCGGACCTGCAGTTGGTCATCGTCGGCGATGGTCCGCTGCGCCCGGTGCTGGAGGAGCGAATTGCTCACCACGGTGCCGGTGACTGGGTGCACCTTGCGGGCCGGCTCAGCCATGAGCAGCTGATCGGGCTCTATCAGCGGGCGTGGCTGGTCACGAGCGCTTCGTTGGCCGAAGGCTGGGGTCTCACGCTGACGGAGGCCGCTGCGTGCGGTACGCCAGCGGTGGCAACCGATGTCAACGGACATCGCAGCAGCGTGATCGATGGCGTGACGGGCGTACTGGTGCCACTCGATCGGCTGGGCGACACCATCGCTGACGTGCTGCTGGACGGCCCGCGCCGAACGGCGCTGGCCGACGCCGCGCTCACCCGGGCGCGAACGCTGACCTGGGAAGCCTCGGCTCGCGGCGTACTCGCCGGCCTTCACGGCCAGGTGATGGCAAAACACCGGAAGTGACGCGGTTGCTCGGCGCCGGCCTGGGGTTGTGAAGAAAAAGCGCGTCAGTTAGGCAGGAGACGGGTGGCTGACTTGAGCAGCTTGAGCGCACCCTGCTTGGCGATCGTGCGGTGGTGGCTTTTGCCGTCCACGCCGTGTGTGGCCTCGGCGGTGGTGGCCCGGTTGGCCAGGAACCAGTCGTAACTGTCGGCCAGCATCTCCTCGTTGGAGAACGTCGGCTGCCACCCCAACGCATCGCGCACGTGCTGAATGTCGAACCACAGCGACTTCGAGTACATCAGCCAGTGATAGGGCGCGAACGGGGCCACGTGCAGTCCGGCTGCCGCTCGCATTCCGAGGGCGGCGGGCCCGGCGGGCAGCGAGCGAACCTTCGAGCCGGTGCCCGCATGCGCGCACAGCGCTTCCAACGATTCGCGCATGGTGCCGAACCGGTCGGTGCCGACGTTGAACACGCCGGGGCCGGCCTTGGCGCCGGCGAGGATGCACACGTCGGCGAGGTCGTCGGCGTGGACGAACTGGTAGCGGTTGCTGCCGTCGCCGAGCACGAAGATGTCGGCGCCATCGGCGACCCATTCGAAGAGGATGCCGAAAATGCCCAGCCGGCCGTGGCCGAGGATGGTGCGCGGCCGCACGATGGTGACATCGAGCCCATTGCGGACCGCGTCCAGACACGCCCACTCCGCAGCCAACTTGGCATGACCGTACGATTCGGCGGGGGAGGGCACCGTGGTGGGCAGCACCGGGTTGCTAGGTGGTACGCCGAACACGGCGCTGGACGATGTGTGCACCACCTTGCGCACACCTGCCCGCATGCATTCGGCGAGCAGCAGAACAGTTCCGTCGACGTTGACCGTGCGCAGCAGTTCCTCGTCCTTCGCGAGCGGTACCTGGGCGACGTTGTTGAACACGACGTCGACACCTGCGACCGCACGCGCAACGACGGTCGCATCGCGGATATCGCCCTGCACCAGTTCTACCGAGGGCGGACGGTCGTCGACATCGTTGATGTCGAGCACACGCACGGTGTGACCGGCCGCGACCAGTCGATGGACGAGCAGCGAACCGAAGTAGCCGCTGCCACCGGTGACGAGTGCGACCGTCACAGCTCGAGCCCCTGATCGAGACACCAACGGATACTGCGCCGCATGCCTTCGTAGAGCTCGACCTTGGGCACGTAGCCGATCTCGGTGGTGCTGCGGCTGATGTCGACGGCGATGGTGTGGCCCATCTCGCCCAGCACGTGGAGTTGTTGCTGGTATACGCCAATGCCCTGCAGCACTCGATCGCCGATCTCGGCGACTCGGGCGGCGAGCGTTGGTAGGTGAGTTGTGGGTGGCTTCACCGACAGGCCTTCGTCGACCAGCGCGCGGCCGACGGTCTCGACGATCTCAGCGACGGTGTACGCACGCTGGTCGGCGATCCAGTAGCCCTTGCCGCGAGCGGCGGGGGTGAGCTCGGCGCACAGAATGCCGTCGACGAGGTTGTCGACGTAGACCATTGAGCGGCGTTGCTCACCCTTGCCGATGACGGGGAACTTGCCGTTGCGCACCATGCGGAAGAACGTCGTTTGCCGTGGCGGCTGGAACGGGCCGTAGAACCACGGCGGGCGAACGATGGTGGCGTCCAGCCCAGCCGCGACCGCTTCGTTGATGGCCATCTCGCCCTGCATCTTCGACTTGCCGTAGCCCAGGTACGGGTTGAACGGCTCGTCGTGGCGGAAGGTGTCGGCGGCGTCGGGGTTGGTGCCGAACGGACTGTTCGACGACACGTGCACGAAGCGCCGCACACCGGCGTCGCCCGCCGCAGCAGCGAGGTAGCGGGCGCCGTTGGTGTTCACCTCGTAGAACTGGCGAACCTTCTTGGGGTGGATGATGCCGGCGGTGTGGATGACATCGGCCTCACCACCTACCTGATGCATCAGGCGAGCTGCTGTGTCGGCCTTGGCGACGTCGCCGATGAGGATGTCGATCCGTCGGCCATCGAAGCCGCCTTCGTCGGTGACAAATTGGCGCAGCGCATCGGCCTCGGCAGTGCTGTGCGCCAGCAGGCGGAGATGCGCTCGTTGCGGGTCGGTCAGTAGCCGATGGACGAGCGCGCGCCCCAACCAACCGGCGGCACCCGTGACAACGGTGGTGGGCGGTGGGCCCCAGGTGGCAATTGGTGTGGCGAGTGAGCTGGTGGGTGAGTCAGGCACGACGACCTCCGGAGGCGACGAAGCGGCGGGCATTGCGGATGGCGAAGGCCATCACCGATGCCTGCGGGTTGACCCCTGGCGCCGTGGGCAGCAGCGAGGCGTCGTTGACATAGATGTTGTTGCAGCCGT
>JBBQMG010000180.1:0-6753 GCA_038328705.1 Acidimicrobiales bacterium
TCTCGGACAACTCGACGATGGCGTAGAAGTTGCCACCGAATGCCATGTCGTAGCGAACCTCGCCCAGGCCGGGCACGCTGACCGTGCAGTCCAGCGCTGTCACGAACGACGACACATTGCGAATCGTGACCGCCATCGCGCACCCATCATCGACCGCGACCTCGGCGACCACCAACCCGGCCGGTGTGTCGAGACGGATGGTGGTCACCGGCTCGGTCACTGCCACCATCCCTGTCTCGACCAGCACGGTGGCAACGCCGATGGTGCCGTGCCCACACATTGGCAAACAGCCGGTGACTTCGATGTACAACACACCCCAGTCCGCGTCGACGCGGGTCGGGGGCTGGAGGATCGCCCCGCTCATCGCGGCGTGGCCACGGGGCTCGTGCATCAGCAACGTGCGAAGCGAGTCGTTGTTGGCCATGAACCACTGCCGACGGGCCTCCATCGTGGCGCCGGGAATCGGGGCGACCCCGCCCACGACCACTCGCGTGGGCATCCCTTCGGTGTGCGACTCCACGCAGTGCAGCACTCGTTTGCTCCTCATCGGCCACTCCCCTGTCGTGCGCTTGCTCGTGCGCTTGCTCGTGCGCTTGCTCGTACATTTCTTCGTGCGCCTGTTCGGGCGAATCGATCTGGTGACACTGCCGCCGCATCGAACGGCAACGCCTCGCCCGCTAGCAGCGCTGCGACGGCCTCGCCGGTGCCCGGGCCTGTGGTGGAGCCAAGCATGCCGTGACCAGCAGCGACGATCACCGCCGGCGCGCACGCCAGCGCGCCGATGATCGGCAGGCCGTCGGTCGTAGCCGGACGCAGGCCGGTCCACTCCCCGGCGGGCGGCGTGTCGGCGAGGATGGTCAGCACCTGCGCGGCGCGTTCCACAAGCCCGACAGACCGAAGCGGGTTGACATCACGATCGCTCGGAAGAGTCAACCGGAAGCCGCCAGTGAGCCGCAGGCCTCGGTTCAGCGGGCTGAGGGCCATCCGTTGCTCGACCAGCAACATCGGGCTGTTCGGTCGCGCAGTGTCGGGCAGCGTGACGCTGTCGCCGCGGGCAGCAACGATCGGTAGCGTCGCTCCAAGCGGGCGACAGAGCGACGGCGTCCACACACCCGCGGCCACCACAACTCGCCGAGCATCGATCACACCATCAGACGTGTGGACACGAGCCAACCGATCGCTGCGCGGTTCGATGCGCGCAACGCGAGCCGTCAACGTCTCCACACCATGCAGGTCGCCCTCCCCGGTCACTGTCGCCAACAACAGCGCCGGGTCGAAACGACCATCGTCAGCCAGGCGCACCGCTCCCACGACCGAGTGATTCAGCATCGGTTCCTCGGCGCGCAACGCCGTCGACCCGAGTGCCTCGGTACGCACACCCCACCTGGCCCACATCTCCGCCCCATGGTGGAGTCCCTCCAGACCTTTGGCCGATGAACACACCTGCAGAATTCCACCGTCCGCCGCATCGAGATCTGTCCCGGCCTCCCGCAGACGACGAAGCTCGTCAACCGTTGACTCCAGCAGATGACGCAGCACTGGAACGCCACGAACAACGTTGGCGGGCGTGCTGGAGCGAGCGAAGCGCCAGAGCCATGGCACCAACCCGAGCGTCGCCCGCGGAGCGATCGCAAACGCCCCGTCGCGCACAGCCAGACTGCGCAGTCCAGCACGCACCATCCCGGGCGCGGCGAAGGGAACACGATGACTCGGCACGAGGTGCCCGGCGTTCGCTGAGGAGGTTCCGAAGGTCGCCGACAATGGTTCGATCACGATCACCGACATTCCCCTCCGCGCCGCCGACGAAGCGACCGAGCGGCCAACGATGCCACCTCCGACCACGACCACATCGGTTGTGCGGGTCGAGCTCACGGGGCAGCGAGGTGGCCGAGCGCGACCAGGTGAGCGCGCATGACGGAGCTGTCGTCGGCCCCGAGTTCCTGCAACGGCGCACGCGGCGGTCCGACGGGGATGCCGCGGGTGACCAAGGCGAAGCGAGTGCGGGCGATGTAGTGGTCGTTCTCGACGTCGGTGAGGATAGGTCGCAGAGCATGCTGCATTTCCCAACCCGCCGCCATGTCACCGCGATGCGCCGCAGCCAGTATCGCGACGTGCTCCGCTGGTAGGGCGTTGGCGAAGCCCGCAATCCAGCAGTCACTGCCGCTTTCGAAGTAGTGCATCGCCAGGGTGTCGCTACCCGAGATGATGTCCAGGTCGTCGCCGTAGCGCTCATCCAGCATTGCGATGCGAGACAGATCACCACTTGCCTCCTTGATACCCACCACCAGGGGGTGACCAGCAAGCATGTCGAGCGAGTCGATGCTGAACTGCACGCCAGTACGCGCCGGATAGTCGTAGAGCACGGTCGGCAGTTGTGCTGCACGTAGCACCTGCAACACGTGCTCGCCCAACTCCGGGCCGGTAGGCAAGCAGTACGCGGGCGCGGCCACCATCAGGCCGTGCACCCCTGCCTCGAGCGCCATCTGTGCCTGCGCCAGGGCCTCACGTGTCGCGGTGCCACCAACGCCGGCCAGCACAGGAACACGCCCCCCGATCTCATCCATCGCGGTCTGCAGCAGCAGTTCCCGGTCGGCCATGCTCAACGCATAGCCCTCGCCCGTGGTGCCCGCCACCACGAGACCGGTCACCCCCGCATCCAATACGAAGTCGATCAGCTGCGGCAGCACTTCCAGCGCCAGTGAACCGTCGTCACGAAACGGGGTCACCAATGGAACGACGACGCCGGGGAAGTGGCTGGGCGCAGCTGACATTGTGCTACTTCTCCAGACGAGGCGACGAAACAGTGGCAGCCACCGGCCAACACCTGTGCATCGTTTCACATGGACCATTGTGCCAATGCTGCAGCGAGAGCTCGAGCACAGCGGAGTCGGAGTTTGGTATGCGACCTGCAGGGGTACGGTCAGGTCGTGACGAAACCGGATGTGCATCAGGAGATAGAGCGCAAGTTGGAAGTACCGGCACGATTCCGCCTTCCAGTACTCAGTGGTGCGAGTGACGACATCGGCGACGTGGTGCCGCAGCCCACACTACGCCTCACGGCCGACTACTACGACACCACCGACCTGCAGCTGGCACGCAATCGCATCACAATGCGTCGGCGCACCGGAGGTGGCGACGACGGGTGGCACCTCAAGCTGCCGCATGCCGACGAGGCCACGCGCGACGAGGTGCAACTTCCACTCGCATCTGTCGGCCAACCGCCAGCCGCACTGACCCGCATCGCGCTGGGTATGACTCGCGGCGCTGAGCTGGTGAAAGTGGCAACACTGCGCACAGAGCGTCGACCCTCGCTCGTGTACGACGAGCACGGTGAGGCGTTGGCAGAACTGACGGACGACCGCGTCTCGGTCACCATCGGCGGCAAGGTTGTCAGTCGCTTCCGCGAGTTGGAAGTGGAGGCTGCGGAGGGACGGACCGCCGCCGACCTCGATTCCATCGTCGCCGCGCTTGTTGCCGCCGGGGCAACTGAAAGCGGCTTCGCCTCCAAGGTGGTCCGTGCGCTCGGACCACAAGCGATCGAGCCACCCGACGTGCCCATGCAACGGAAAGTTCGCCCTCAGGACACTGCTGGCGATGCGATTCAGAACCTTCTCGCGCGACACGTCACTGCGCTCTTCAAGCACGACCTTGGAGTGCGTCGCGGCCATCCTGATGCCGTTCACCAGTTGCGCGTGACAGCGCGCCGATTGCGCAGCGCGTTGAAGGTCTTCGAATCACTGCTCGATGCCGAATGGGCGGCGGACCTTCGCGAGGAAGTGGCCTGGATTGCCGGCGAGCTAGGAGCCGCCCGCGACAACGAAGTATTGGAAGTTCGGCTGCTGGCCGGTCTCGCCAAGATCGACGAGAAGGGCACGGGTCGGGCCGCGGCCGTGGTGCTGCGCGAACTGGGCCGCGACGAGCACGCTGCTGCGCTCGGTGTAACCGCTGCCATGCAGTCGGCTCGCTACCTGGCCCTCCTGGACGCGTTGGTCGACGCGGCAAGGGCGCCTCGGCTCTCTGCTGCCGCGTCGGAGATTGCGGGCGAAGCACTGCCACCGCTGATGCGCTCCACTTGGCGGCGTTTGGCTCGGACGGTGCGGGCACTGCACCAGAACGGCACGGACGAGGCGTGGCACGCTGCGCGCATTCGGGCCAAGCAAGCCCGTTACGCAGCAGACGCACTCGTGCCCGTCTTCGGACGACCGGCCAAGAAGCTGGCCACGCAGCTGGAGCTGGTGACCGAGTTGCTCGGCAGACATCAAGACGCGGCCGTCGCAGCCGAGGCAGCCGCAGTACTCGCGGCGCGCAAGGGGGTCGGCGGTCGTGCCGGCTTCGCGCTCGGAATGCTGCACGATGCGCAACGCGCCGAGGTGCGTGCGACGAGAAGAGAGTTGAAGCGGATCTGGCCAAGGGTGGCCAAGGGTGGCCGACGACGGTGGCTGCGCGACGACTCTTGACGCACGGGTCTGGACCAGCGCCCGCGCAGTCCGTGCTCACTACAGTTGCTGACACGGCGGGGTGAATGGATCGCGCCGGAGACGGAGCCGCATCGTGGTCAACTGGGTGCCAATCATCGACGTCAGTGGGCCTGATGCTGCCGCGCAGATCAACGCAGCCTGCGAGCGCGTCGGGTTCGTCACCATCGTCGGTCATGGTGTTGCAGACAGTGTCGTCGAGGGCGCGTGGAACACCGCCCGCACATTCTTTGATCTGCCCGCCGCCGAAAAAATGCGCGTCGCGATGCCACGCCCCGGCTACCCATACGGCTACTCCCCCATTGCGGGCGAGACATTGGCGAAATCGCTGGGCAACGCTGGCGCTCCCGATCTCAAGGAGAGCTTTGCGATCGGCCCGATCGACCCACCAACGCACACCATCACCGACCCGGATGAACAATTCGCGTGGTCGCAGAACCTATGGCCCGAGAGTGTGCCGACCTTCCAGCCAGCGTGGCAGCAGTACTTCCGTTCACTCAGCGAACTGGCTGCACGACTACTGCGCCTGATGGCGCTCAGCCTCGAAATGCCCGAACACCACTTCGACCCGATGGTCAACCGGCACACCAGTGCAATGCGGGCCCTGAACTACCCACCGCAGACCGACGTTGCCCCCGGACAACTCGGAGCCAGTGCCCATACTGACTACGGCACGCTCACCATCTTGCTGGCCGACCCGGTGCAGGGTGGCCTGCAGGTCACTGACGACAACGGCAACTGGCACGACGTGGATGCCGAGCCGGGGTCGTTCGTTGTCAACCTTGGCGACGCGATGGCGCGCTGGACCAACGACCGCTGGCGCTCGACGATGCATCGTGTGCAGGTACCAAAGGGTCGCCGGCAATCGATCGCGTTCTTCCACAACGCCAACTGGGATGCCAGCATCGAGTGCCTTCCCACCTGCCTGCCCGCCGGCGCGCAGCCGAAGTACGCGCCGATCGCGGCCGGCCCGCACCTGATGCAGAAGTTTCAGTCGACGGTAAACGTCTACTGAGCCCAACGGCTTCGTTGGTAGGCTCCCCGCCGCACACCTTGCGGGTGTAGCTCAATGGCTAGAGTTCCAGCCTTCCAAGCTGGCCATGCGGGTTCGATTCCCGTCACCCGCTCCACTGTTTGCCCTGCTAGGACACCAATGTCCAGGTCGCCGATCATGCCGCGGATCGTGGCTGGGACACCGACCGTGCCCTTTCGGATCTTGCGAGAGTCCGCCGATCGCTCTCAGAGGTTGACAGCGCAATGAGCCCGTCGACGGGTGGGAGCACGCTTGCTTGCGGCCAAGTCGTTCTCTCCTGTCGGGATTCGGCGGCGAAAGGCGACATCATTAAGAATTGGTGGCGTGATAAAGAGCGTCAACAACGAGGCTCGCCTCGCAGACCTACAACTGCTGCTGGATGCCCGGGATCCCGAGGAGTTGCATCGAGTTCTCGTTCTGTACCCGCCGGGCGCATTCGAGCGGGAGCCAATGCTTCCTGTTGTGTACTTTCGAAATGTTCACGAAAGACGTGAAGATGGCGCAGTCGTGACGGCGATGTTGTTGGCGACGGATCCTCGCTTCCGAACAACCGCGGGACCGTTGATTGCCAAGATTGCCGAGACAGCGATCGTTCCTGCGGAAGAACTCGATGTTCTCGCACGTGCATTCATCGCCGCCGACAACGGGTCGGCCAGTTCCAACGGTCGGTGCACGGTTCCCGGCATGATGCCGGGGCTGTAACCACACCCCGACCGTTGGAGATCACAGGATGCCAGGAACACCGTTGTCGTCGCGCGAACGCGATGAGATTCATGCCGCATTGACCGATGACGGCGAGGTTTCGTGGGCGGCGCTGAGCCGCAGGGTCGGCCGTCACCCAACGACGATCATGCGTGAGGTCATGGCCAATGGCGGCCGAAACGAGTATCGGCCCGCTGCCGCGGATCGGCGCGCTGGCCACTGCCGGCGCCGCGCTCGCGACGGAGCTCTGGCGACGCCAGGCGTACTGCGCGAGCGGATCCGTGCCGAGCTGCAGCTCGGCCGTTCCCCGGTCGCGATCGTGCTCGACCTCGATGCTGATGGTGTCGTGGGCCGACCGTGCGCACAGACCATCTACACCGCTGTCTACGACGGCACACTCGGCGTGAAAGCCCGTGAGTGTCTGCGCATGCGTCGGCCTCGCCGGCGCTCTCGCACCACACGCAACCCCAGCAACCGCCCGGCTTTGCCGAACATCACCGAGCGCCCCAACACCGTGAACGACCGCACCGAAGTCGGTCATTG
>JBBQMG010000181.1:0-6715 GCA_038328705.1 Acidimicrobiales bacterium
CCCGCTGAGTGTGGTGATGGCCAGGTGGCCTGCGGCACACAGGCGGCACCGTTGAAGGCTGCTACCTCCCGGTCCTGACCTGATTCCCGGACGCCCGTTGCACAGGGCCCGACCATCACCACACCCAGCGGGTGCTGAATGCGAAGCCTAGCGACAATCGTGCGGGTTGCCGCTAGCCTGCGTCGCCACCCAGGAGGGGTGCGAGAGCGGCCGAATCGGCACGCTTGGAAAGCGTGTGAGGGGCAACCCTCCGTGGGTTCGAATCCCACCCCCTCCGCCATTTTCCATAGAGTGCGGCGCATGTCGGCAGCACTCTCGGATAGCGACGCAATGCAGCTGGCGCTCGTCGAGGCGCACGCGGCAGCGGTGCACGGCGACGTTCCAATCGGTGCGATTGTCGTGCGCGACGGTCTGGTGATTGCGTCGCGTCACAACGAGCGTGAGCTGACGGGCGACCCGACGGCGCATGCCGAGGTGCTCGCACTGCGCGACGCCTCGTTGGTGGTCGGTCACTGGCGGCTGCTGGACTGCACGTTGTACGTCACGTTGGAACCGTGCACGATGTGTGCGGGCGCAATCGTCAACAGCCGGCTCGGGCGCCTGGTGTACGGCGCCACCGACCCGAAGGCTGGCGCGGTGGAGAGCCTGTATCGCGTGTGCGCCGACGAGCGGCTGAATCACCGTCCGCCAACGGACGGCGGTGTGTTGGCCGACGAATGCGGCCAGCTCCTCAAGTCATTCTTCGCCGAGCGGCGGCGCTGACACACCCCGACGCTTATGCGGCGGACGTAGTCGCAGGTTGCTCGAGCGTCGGCGCCGAACCGGTGAAATCTGTGGGCGAAATGTTGGTCACCGGCTGCGCTGCCGCGTCGATGGCTGCAAGTGCCCGGCGGACTGCCTCTGCGACCTCGTCTGCAATGGCTGACGACATGATCGCGTCGACGGCAGACTGAGCCAGGCTGATGCCCGAGCCGTTGTCCGAACCATCGGCGGATTCGCTGAACGTGGCCGCCAGTGCCAGCGCAAGTGCAATGTCATCAGAAGGCTCCGGTTGGGTCACGACCTCAGGGGTGACGTCTTCGACCACGACGTCTTCGACCACGACGTCTTCGACAACGACGTCTTCGACCACGACGTCTTCGACGAGGACAGCAACGGCCTCGTCTTCGACCACGACGTCTTCGACGACCGGCGTTTCGACGACCGGTTGGACGACCGGCGCTTCGACGAGTGGCTCAACGGCGACCGGTTCGGCGACGGGGGCCGCACGGCGAGGGCCCGGGCCGGGGGTGATCGTGGCGTCGGGCTCTGCAAGGTATGAGCCCTCGACGATGTGCGTGATCACTTCTATGCGAGTCGGCAACCAACGATCGATACCATTGGCATGCCGCTTGTACATCGTCATCGTGTAGTGATCGATCACGTCGTTCGCCACCGAGGTGAGCACGTCGTCGGTCATCAACTCGACACACAGCTCTACCGGCTGGCGGTCGATCGACGGATCACGCTGGAACATCCGTCCGAGGTGCTCGACGCCACTGACCAACAGCGCGCCCTTGCCCATCTGTTGGCGGGTGATCACGCCTTCGACGAGTAGCCGCACGCCCAATCCACCGTCGGTGGTGCGTTCGGCGAAGTACACCTGGCCATCACGGAGATACACATGAGTGGTCGGGGTGGTGGCGAGTGAGAGCTCACCGGTCAACATCTGGCGGCGCGCAGCCTCGATCACCTGCCAGGCAGGGCGAGGGGTGAAGCCGCCTTCGTGGGCGAACAGGTCTGCATGCACGGAAAGGTCTTCGGCAGACAGTTTCTTGACCTTTAGTGTTTCGCCATCGGTGGGCACGGGGTGACGGCCAGTGACCTCGCGCTGCGTGGAACTCTTGGTGGCACCCGACGCCATATCCGTTAACCTTCCGCCCCGGAAGGGTGCCCGAGCGGCCAAAGGGACACGCCTCGAAAGCGTGCGAGGGGCAACTCTCCGTGGGTTCAAATCCCACCCCTTCCGCCAGTGATGTTGTCGAACGACAACTCTGAGCATGCCCGGGCCGTTGCGGCGCCGGGCATGTTCGTTCTTCACACCCGGATGGCGTCAGCCAGGGCGGTTCATGGGCACTCGGCGCCGTCGGTGGGAGCATTCTTCGCCGGGTCGATGAGGTACTGCTCGATGGTGTCCGAGGAACAGGCGTTCACGCCATAACCCGTGTGCTGGTTACCCGTGACGACGACCAGTCGACCATCCTCCAACGAGTTGGCCATCACGCGGGTGCCCGACAGTGGCGTGGCCGAGTCGCCAGTGGTGCCCATCACCAGAATCGGCCCTGCACCCTTGCCCGTGATCACCACCCGCGGGTCAGTGGTGGTTGGGAAGAAGGTGCAGAAGTAGCTGCCGGTCGTGCCTGGCGACAGGCGGGGCGCCGCGGCATTGAAGTCCGGGGCCGTTGCGTCCTCCTGGGCAACGGTCAAACGCTCGGCGGTGTCCATACAGAAGATGGTCTGGAAGGCTTCGAGCGAGTTCTGGTACGTGCCGTCGGCGCTGCGCTTGAAGTACTCGTCGTACAGCACCAGCAGCCCGCGGCCATCGCCCTTCTGCGCCTCGGCGAGCGCCTTCGCCAGCTGCGGCCACCGCTGGTCGGAGTACATCGCCTGTGCCACGGCCGAGAGTGCTACCTGCAGGTTCACGTCCGGACGACCCGATTCGGACGGCACAGGGTCGTTGTCGACCGCCGTCATCAATGCATCGAATGCACCCTCTGCATCGCCATCGCTGTGGAACTCGCAGGTTGTGTCATCGCTACATTGGGCGAGGAAGGTGGTCAACGAGTTCTCGAAGCCGACGCTCTGCTGCAAGCTCAGCTCGCTGGGGTCCGCGGTGGGGTCGGCGGCACCGTCGAGAACGGCAGCGCGCACGGTTTCGGCAAAGAGCGTCGTCCACGTGGCCCCGAGCGCGCTGCCGTAACTGAACCCGAAGTAGCTGATGGTTGCCTCGCCAAGCGCCCGGCGAATGGAGTCCATGTCGCGGGCCGAGTTGTTGGTGCCGACGAAGTCGATGATGTCTGCGTTCTTGGTCGCGCAGTCGTCGGCGAACTCCTTCGCGGTGTCGGCAATTGCCTGGCGCTCGGTCGCATTGTCCGGGGTCACGTCGAGGCTGGCGTAGAAGTGGTCGTAGTCGTCGGTGCAGTCGATGGCCGGGGTGGTGAGGCCGGTGCCGCGCGGGTCCCAACCAATGATGTCGAACCGATCGAGCAGGGCCTTCCCGTAGATCTGGTCGGCGTAGATGGCAAAGTCACTCCCACCAAAACCTGGGCCACCGGGGTTGACCAACAGGCTGCCGATGCGCTTGGCTGGGTCGGCGAGGTGGCGAGCCACATAGAGATCAAAGGTGCCCTGTGATGGGTCGTCGTAATTGATCGGCACTTCCAGGTGGCCCGTCTGGACGGTGCCGTCACTACCGAAGTCCAACCACTCGAAGTCGGCGGGCCCGCCGGTGCCGTTGGTGCCCGTGGCGCTGACGGTCGTGTCCGCATTCGACTTGGTGGACGACACGCTGTTGCCGTCCGAGCAGGCCGCCACGAGCGACAGTGCGATCGCGAGCGAGATGAAGGTGCGAGGCATGGCGTGGAGGCTACGGCCTGGCTTCGGCCGGTTTCCGTCAGCCGCGGCGCATCAACCGTGGGGCATCAGTCACAGATGATCTCGTCGTCCAGAGGGGCGTCCGGATCGACCAGATAGCCGTCGACCACGTCGTTGACGCAGGTGTTGACGCCGTACCCAGTGTGCTGGTCGGCCGTCACGATCACCAGATGGCCGTCCGCCAATGCCCTGGCCATGTTGCGGGTACCGTCCAGCGGTGTGGCTGGGTCGCCGGTGGTGCCGACGACCACGATCGGGCCTGCACCGCGACCGGTGATGGTCACGATGGGTGCGGCGGGCACCGGCCAGACGGAGCAGAAGGTCAGCTCAGCCATCCAGCTACGGCCGAGGCGTGGTGCGGCCGCCGCGAACTCGGCCTCTTGCGAGTAGAGGTCGTCGGGCCCGGTGCTGCCCGGGTCGTCGAGGCACCCAATGGCAAAGTACGCCTCGAGCGAGTCGTCCCAGCTGTCGCCGGAGTAGCCGTAGTAGTCGTCGTACAGATCGAGGACGCCCTGGCCGTCGCCGCCTTGCAGGTCGGCCAATGCTTGCTCCAGCTGCGGCCAGTAGCTCTGGTCGTACATCGCATCGGAGACGGCCGTGGTGAGCACACCCTGCGTCACATCAGTGCGTTTTGGGTCGACAGTGATCGGCTTCGCATCAGTCTTCGCGGAGAGTGCGTCGTACGCGCCCTCGGCATCGCCGCCGTTGTAGAACGCACACGTCGGTGCCGCGCTGCACTGAGCGAGGAAGGTCGCAAACGTGGCCTCGAAGCCGGCAGCTTGCTGAATGTTCTGCTCCAGATAACCGACGGTGGGGTCGACTGCGCCGTCGACCACGACAGCGCGGACCGTGTCGGGGAAGAGTGTTGCCCACGTGGTGCCCAGCTCGCTGCCGTAGCTGAACCCGAAGTACGAGATCTTCGTCTCGCCGAGCGCGGCGCGAATGGAATCCATGTCGCGGGCGGAACTTTCGGTGCTGACGAGAGACAGCACCCCTTTGTTCTTGCGCTGGCAGTTCTTGGCGAACTCGGTGCCGGCGTCGATCAGTGCCTGGCGTTCCTCGGGTGTATCGGGCGATGAGTCGAGCCCGAAGTACTTGTCGTAGTCGTCGATGCAGTCGATGGCAGGCTGGCTGAGGCCGGTGCCCCGCGGGTCCCAGCCGATGATGTCGAAGCGATCCAGGAGGTCTTGGCCGTAGATGCTGTCCGCGCTGTAGGCCAGCCCGCTGCCGCCGTAGCCGGGGCCGCCGGGGTTGACCAGTAGCGAGCCAATTCTGTTGGCGGTGTCGACAGCGCTGTGCCGCATCAGATACAGGGTGACGGTGTCGCCGCTCGGGTCCCGGTAGTCCAGTGGGACTTCCAGCGTGCCCTCGTCGATGCCGGCCTCGACATCGGTCCACGCGAAGTCGCTGGGGTCCACTGGAACGGTGCTCTCGGTGTGGAGTGTGACGCCATCGATGGTGCCGCGCGTGCCGCGACCCTCGTTGACGCCCTCGTTGATGCCGTCGCCGCACGAGGCAGCCAGGAGGCCGCCCACGACAAGACAGGCGAGGGCGAGAGACGGTCGGTGACGCATGAAGGTCATCGTAGAAGTGCGCGTGCTCGTCCGTATCCTCGGTGGCATGCGCATGGGACCACACATGATGATGCCGGGTGATTCCGACGCGGTGAAGGGCAAGAAGCTGCAGCGCAACTCGTTGCGGCGCGCGTGGCAGTTCGCCAGTCCCTACCGCCGTACCATCGGACTGTTCCTCGGAGCAATCGTGGTGTCGGCGCTGATCGAGCTGATCCCAGCGTTCGCGTTCCGCAGCATTCTCGACAATGCCATTCCCAACAAGAACCGCGGCCAGATCACGCTCCTCGCCCTTGTGGTGGTGCTCGCAGCCGTGGGTGGCGCCGGGCTGGCAATCGTGCAGCGTTGGTGCAGCGCTCACATTGGCGAAGGCCTGATCTATGACCTGCGCGTGGCGTTGTTCGCGAAGGTCCAACGGATGCCGATTGCGTTCTTCACTCGTACGCAAACCGGTGCGCTCACGAGCCGACTCAACAACGACGTCGTCGGCGCGCAGACGGCGGTGACCAGCACGCTGGGCAGCGTGGTCAGCAACATCGTCGTGCTCGCCACCACGCTCGCGGCGATGGCTGCGTTGGAATGGCGGCTCACGTTGCTGGCGCTGGTGGTGTTGCCCATCTTCATCATTCCGGCCAAGCGCGTGGGGGCCCGCTTGCAGGTGATCTCGCGCGAGAACATGGCAACCAATGCGGAGATGAACTCTCAGATGGCAGAGCGTTTCAACGTCGCCGGTGCGCTGTTGGTGAAGCTGTTCGGTCGCCAGAACGACGAGGTCTCGTTGTTCGCCAGTCGTGCGGTGCGTGTGCGCGACACCGGTATTCGTGCGGCCATGTTAGGGCGGGTGTTTTTCGTTGCGCTCGGTCTCGTCGGCGCTCTCGGCGCGGCAGCGATCTACGGTGTCGGGGCCCATCTGGTGGTCAGCGGCAACATCAGCCCCGGCACGTTGGTTGCACTGGCGACGCTCGTCACACGGGTCTACCAGCCGCTCACCGGGCTCACGAATGCGCGCGTCGACCTGATGACTGCGATGGTCAGTTTCGAGCGGGTCTTCGAGGTGCTCGACGCACCTGAGCCGATCATCGATCGTCCTGGTGCCATCGACCTCATCGCGCCGCAAGGTCGCGTGGAGTTCCGCGACGTGTGGTTCCGCTATCCGGCAGCTGCGGACGTCACGGTCCCGTCGTTGGAGGCACCGTCATCGTTCGTTGCGTCTGACCCTGACTACGACGTACTGCAGGGCGTCTCGCTTTTGATCGAGCCGGGCGAGACGGTTGCGTTGGTGGGCGCATCCGGTTCCGGCAAGACGACGATGTCGGGCCTGGTCCCGCGGCTGTACGACGTGACCGGCGGGGCGTTGCTGGTCGATGGGCACGACGTGCGCGACCTGACGCAGCACTCGCTGCGCGATGCCATTGGCGTGGTCAGCCAGGACCCGCACCTGTTTCACGAGTCGATTGGCGCCAACCTTCGCTACGCCAAGCCGAACGCAACTGACGCTGAGCTGGATGCGG
>JBBQMG010000182.1:0-6652 GCA_038328705.1 Acidimicrobiales bacterium
AGGTCGAGGTCGCGCAACGCCGCGAACGCGTCGTCACCGACGACAGCCTTGGAGACGAACAGCTGCACCTCGTCGTCGCGATCGCGCACCGTTGCGAAGATCAGCTTGCCCGAGTCGCGCATCAGCATGATCCGTCCGGCAATGGCGACTTCGGTCTCGGTCTCGGTGCCTGCCTCGAGGCTGCCGTGTTGTGAGCGCAGCTCGGTAAGGGTGCTCGTGCGATCGAACCGATACGGGTACGGGTTCGTGCCCGAGGCCCGCAGGTCGTCCAGCTTCGCTAGTCGCTTGGCCTTCTCGGCGACCAACCCGCTACCGCTTGCGTCGCCGCCAGCTTCATCATCGCCGGGTGCTTCGTGACCGGGTCGTTCGTCAAGGGTGTCATCGCTGCTCACAGTCCTCTGACGGTACTCGCTGCACCCGGCCGTTGAACGATCGATTCGGTGGCGATGCACCGCTGCAGGGCACCGGTGAGGTGCCGGTGGTAGGTTCGAACAGGGCGTAAGTGGTCTCAGGAGGATGTTTACGATGCCGCGTCGCCAACTTGGAATAGCCGCGGTGGTGCTGGCGGGCGCGGTCTTGGGGCAATCGCTCGCCGCGCCGGCTGATGCGCCCATCATTTCCATTTCAGGCTCTGCGGCCGCTGTTGCCCCAGCGGCCTACATCACGGCGCTGGGTGACGCTGTGTCGGTGTACCAAACAGGTGAGCTGACCGCGCTGATACGCGACGCCGCGCTTGGCGCGGCCAGCGATGTAGGGGCCGCAGCGGTCACCGGTCGCGGTTTTAGCGCAGGCATGACGGCGGTCCACCGCGGCGCCGCAGAGATCCAGCAGTCCAGCGGGTCCGGGTGGGCATTCCCGATGTCGATCACCGCACTGCCGCTGGAAGCGCTGGGCGGCATCATGGGCCGGACCGTGGCGGGACCGATCAGTCAGGGCGCGGTGGTGATGGGGCAGACATCGGCCGGCCTCCGCGGCGCCGTTGCCGGCGACACCATCGACCTGATGACTGCCGGCGGCGGCATGGTCACCTTCACCATCGGAATGGTCGCGCCCGATAGCGAGATTGGTGGCACTGAGATCCTGATCAGTACGCAGCAGGCGGATCTGTTGGGCGCAACGCTCGACACCCGAGTGTTGATCTATGGCCAGTTCGACAGGTCGGCACTCCAGAATGCGCTCGCGCAGCGAGGTCTGTCGGGCAACAGCAAGGTTCGTGTCCGACAGTCGTGGGACGCTTCCGACCCCGACAGCACGATGAGCATGTCGCGGACCAAGTCCCTCCTCGGTGAGTTTCAGATGAACTACGCCAACCTGTCCGACCTCGGCTGGACCGCCGTCGACGCAACGTGGCGCAACGAATATCTGCCCGCCGCTCGCGAGAGCTATCCGGCTGGAATTCGTGCGATGTGCAACAAGGCCGTCAGGGCGGATCTCGTCGACGCGCTGCAGGAAGTTGTCGACTCAGGTCTCGGCGGCGGCATCGACGCTGCAAACTCGAACAGCTACGGCGGCTGCTCGTCCGGGCAGGCGCGACTGGCTCGCATCACGCAGAGCCTTGGGTCCGTGTCGCGACACTCGTGGGGTCAACCCATCGACATCAACACCACCAGCAACTGTCAGGGCTGTGTTCCGAGGATGGACTGCCGGATTGTTCGGATCTTCCGCAAACACAACTTCGCGTGGGGCGGCAACTTCCTGACGCCCGATGGCATGCACTTCGAGTGGGTCGGCGAAGCGCGTAACACACAGCAATACCCGTCGAAGTACTGCCCCAACTTGCCGAACGGGCAGGTCCAGAGCGCCAACTCGCCACCGCCACTGACGAGCCGAGGGGCCCTTTTCGCCGACGACGGACTGACGCAGGAATAGCGGGCGATCTGACCCGCGGCTGGCAGAACCTCTGAGAAACCTTTCGGCCCGACCGGCCGTGCCGATGCGGGTGATGGGAGACTAGCGGGCAATGTCGTCGCCGTTGGAACCCGCTCGCGCCTGGATTGCCGACCAGATTCGGTCGCGGGTCGTCGGTGACGATCCGGTGCCAGCAATGGCTGCTGTCATGAATGCGCCGGGCGAGCGTTGGTTCGCAAAGGACCGAGTGATTCGACGCGTGCACTCGGACGCGTCGATGTTCGTTGGTGGCCTGCGTGCGCTCCTGTTGCAGTCGTTGCATCCGCTGGCCATGGCCGGCGTCGCCAACCATTCCGACTATCGCGCCGACCCGTGGGGCCGCCTCCAGCGCACGGCCGACTTCCTGGCATCGACGACTTTCGGCCCCGCCACAATGGCGGATGAATCGATCGCGCGCGTCCGACAGGTGCACCGCCGGGTTCGCGGGGTAGCCCCGGACGGTCGTGCCTACTCGGCTGGCGACCCGCACCTGTTGCGCTGGGTTCACATTTGTGAAGTCGACAGTTTTCTCGCCGCGTACCGCCGGTATGGGGCTGCACCGTTGTCCGACGAGGAAGCCGATGAGTACGTGACTGACATGGCGCGCGTCGCCAGCGCGCTGGGCGTGAACCATCCACCGACCACCGTTGAGCAGTTGCGTGCCGAGTTCCGCGACTTTCGTGACGAGCTGAAGGGAACAAAGGCTGCACGTGACGCAGCGAGGTTCCTGCTCGTCCAACCGCCGCTACCACTGGCGGCGCGGCCGGCGTACGGCCTGCTTGCGTCGGCTGCGGTAGCGCTGCTGCCGATGTCTGCTCGCTGGCCGCTGCGGCTCCCGTATCTTCCCGTGGCCGAAGCGGTTCTGGTCGCTCCCGCAGGCGCTGCGGTCACTCGACTCATCCGTTGGTCGCTCACGCCGGTGACTCCAGCAGCCTGAGCCGCGGCCCACGCGCACTCGTGCGGGTAGCCTCAGCCGTGTGGCGACTCGATTTGTGATCATTGGCGGTGGGCCTGCGGGCAATACCGCGGCAACCCATGCGGCTCGTCTCGGCGCGCAGGTCACGCTGATCGAGCGCGATGTCATCGGTGGCGCTGCCCACCTGTGGGACTGCATTCCGTCCAAGACGATGATCGCCACTGGGGGCGCCATTGCGTTCACGCGTCGGCTGGAGGGCATGGGTTTGGAGCAGCAGGCTCCGGAAGTCGACGTCGAAGCACTGACCGAACGCATTGAGAGCATCAAGATGCGTCTGCAGCGCGGCACCACCAACCTGCTCACCAGCCAGGGTGTCACGCTCATTCACGGTTCGGCGAAGTTGCTGTCGGCCAACGAGGTGGAGATCACCGTTGTCGACGAGGCGGGCACCCCTACGGTCACAGTCATTCCGGCCGACGCAGTCCTGATTGCCACCGGTACTCGACCCCGCATTCCGGACTGGTGCCATCCCGACGGCGAGCGCATCCTGGTCACCCGCGATTGCTATCCGCCGAAGGTCTTTCCGGAGAGTGTCACCATTGTTGGTTCGGGTGTCACCGGCGTCGAGTTCGTCCATATGTTCAGCTCGTTCGGTGCCAAGGTGAACCTTGTCGTCAGTCGCCAGCAGGTGTTGCCCGGCAAGGACGCCGAGGTCGCGGCGGTACTGGAGGCCGACTTCCTGCAGCGCGGTGTGAAACTGCTGAAGGGTGCGCGTGCAACCGCTATCGAGCGGGTCGTCGACGAAGCCGGTGTCGAGGAAGTCGTGGTTCGCTGCGACGACGGTCGCGTCGTCCACAGCTCGCACGCTGTGCTGGCCATCGGTTCGGTGCCCAACACCAATGGTCTGGGGCTGGAAGCCGCTGGGGTGGAGACCGACGCCAGCGGATACGTCGTCATCAATCGCCACTGCCAGAGCAGCGTTCCCACCATCTACGCCGCAGGCGACATGAGTGGAAAGTTGCCGCTCTCGTCGGTGGCCAGCATGCAGGGTCGCAAAGTGGCCGAGCACGTGATGGGTCTGCAGAAGGTCGCCCATCGCCACCTCGACTACGACAAAGCCGCCAACGCGGTATTCACCGAGCCCGAGATTGCCGACGTTGGCTTGGCCGAAGCAGACGCTTTCGCGGTCGGGCGCAAGATCCGGGTCACCAAGGTGCCGTTCAGCAGCACGCCCAAGGCGTTGATCAACAATGACTGGCGCGGGTTCGTCAAGATCATCAGCGACCCGGCCACGGGGGTGGTGTTGGGCGGCTCGATCGTCGGTCGCCATGCTGCCGAACTGATCAGCGTGATTGCGCTCGCAGTCACCGCCAACTTGAAGGTCACCGACATCGTGGAGAGCTTGCTCGTGCACCCGGCGCTGGCCGAGGCACTCGCCGAAGCCGCCGACTGATGTTTCCCGCCACCGAGGAGAAGCCAGTCCCGATCGTCCCCGCAGGGCTCCACCTCGCGTCGTTCGGCCGCCGTATCGCTGGCATCGTGGTCGATCAGATCGTGATCACCGCGCCGATATTCGCCGCGTTCTATGCGCTTGGCTTCGCGCCCAAGGACGCCATCACAGATGGGCGAGCCGTGTGGTTCACCGTGTCGCTGACGACGCTGGGGCTCGTGTACGAGACAGTTGGCATCTGGCGGTGGGGGCGCACCCTAGGCAAGCTGCTCGTTCGCACGCGCGCCGTCAGCGTGGTCGACGGCGGTGGGCTCGGTTTCGTCCGCTCGTTCCAACGTTCGTTGGTGCCGACGACACTCAGTGCCATCCCGCAGATTGGCCCGATGCTGGGCATTGGCGTGTACGTGTATGCATTCTTCGACCCGCTGCGTCAGGGCGTGCACGACAAAGCCGCCGGCAGCATCGTCGTTCAAGGACACACCGTGGTCGAGGCCGGGGACTAGGCGACAGCTTTGAATTCAATGGTCGCTACGTAGCGACTATCGAATTCACCGTTCGGCACCGAAACACCTCGGCGAGAGGCAAAGAGTCAGGCGACGATGACGACGACGTCGCCGGCGCCGACGGTGTCGCCGGCCTTGACCTTGATCTCCTTGACGGTACCGGCCTTCTCGGCGGTGATCTGGTTCTCCATCTTCATGGCTTCCAGTACCACCACTGACTGGCCGACCTCGACGGTCTGACCAACTTCTACGAGGACCTTTACGATGGTGCCCTGCATGGGCACCTCGACGTTGCCGCTGCCGCCACCGGCTGCGCCAGCGGCGTTGGCCGCACGGGTCGGTTTCTTGGCCGCCCTGGCCGGACCGGCGACCATCATCGCCGCCTCGGGCACCCACATCTTCACGTCGAAGCGCTTACCGTTGACCTCGACGGTGGTGCTGCGCTGGACCAATGGGGCTTCGTCCTCGGCCGCCACGGGAGGCTTGACGAGCTCGATTCCAGAGAGATCCAGCGTCTCTTCCACCCACTTCGTCGAGTGCGTGAATGCGTGGAAGTCGGGGTGGCGCAGAATGGCGAGGTCGGCCGGAATGGTGGTGGCCACCCCTTCCACGACCATCTCCTCCAGCGCACGGATGGTGCGAGCAATGGCCGTCTCGCGGTCCTTGCCCCACACGATCAGCTTGCCGACCAAGTTGTCGTAGTACTGGCTGATGGTGTCGCCGGATTCGTAGCCGCCGTCGAAGCGGATGCCGAAACCGTCGGGCGGGACAAGCTTGGTGATGGTGCCGGGGGAGGGGAGGAACTTGCCGCCCGCTGGGTTCTCGGCATTGATGCGAATCTCGATGGCGTGGCCGTAGCGGCGGGCGGCAACTTCGGCCTGAGTCATCGGCAGCGGCTCGCCGCTGGCAACGCGAAGTTGCCACTCGACAAGGTCGATGCCGGTGATGACTTCGGTGACGGGGTGCTCGACCTGCAGGCGGGTGTTCATCTCGAGGAAGAAGAAATCGTCGTCCTGATAGATGAATTCGACGGTGCCGGCGTTGAAGTAGCCAACAGCTTTCGCGGCCTTGATGGCGGCCTCGCCCATGGCCTCCTCGATGCCGGGTGCCATATGCGTGGCTGGCGCTTCCTCGATCAGTTTCTGGTGGCGACGCTGCGCTGAGCAGTCGCGGGTGCTGACCCACACGACTTCGCCGAACTGGTCGCCGACGATCTGCACTTCCACGTGGCGCGGCCAGGTGAGATAGCGCTCGATGTAGATCTCGTCGCGGCCGAAGAATGCCTTGGCTTCGCGCTTGGCGCTGTCCATTGCCTCCTGTACTTCGTCGGCGCTTCGAATCACCTTCATCCCGCGACCACCGCCGCCGTACGCGGCCTTGATCACCAGGGGCCAGCCGAACTCGTTGCCGAAAGCAAGGATCTCGTCCGGGGAGGTGATGAACTCGGTGGTGCCCGGCACGATGGGTGCTCCGCCACGTTGCGCAGCCTTGCGTGAGCTGACCTTGTCGCCCATCTCGTCGATGGCTTCCGGCGGCGGCCCGATGAAGGCCACACCTTTGGCGATGATCGCTCTGGCGAAGTCGGCGTTCTCCGAGAAGAAGCCGTACCCGGGGTGTACGCCGTCGGCGCCGCTCTGCTCGATGGCACCGAGAATGGCCTCGGTGTTGAGGTAGCTCTCGGCGGCGGTGGAGCCGCCCAGGGCGTAGGCCTCGTCGGCGAGACGGACATGGAGGGCGTTGCGATCGAGTTCGCTGTAGACCGCGACGGTCTTGATGCCGAGCTCACGGGCAGCCCGGATGACTCGAACGGCGATCTCTCCACGGTTGGCGATCAGGATCTTTTTCAGCACAGGACGCAATACTGTCGGAATGGACACCCCCGGCGCCACACCGCCG
>JBBQMG010000183.1:0-6637 GCA_038328705.1 Acidimicrobiales bacterium
CGTTCGCGCAGCGGTATCCACAGCAACAGGATGAACACGCCCGTGATCTCGATGACGATGCCAATCGGGATGCCGGTCTTGCGCTCCAGTCCCTGGTGGAACACATCCCATGGGGCAACGCCGAGCTCGGCGGTGAGAAAGCAACTGATCCCGAACCCGAATAGTGTGAGGCCGGCCATGCAGCGAGCAACACGTTGGCCGAGGCGATCCTTCGGCAGCGGCAGGAAGAGCCTGGAGAGCAGGCTGATCGGCGGCGCGTCGGGCATCCGGCGAACCTATCGGAAACCCCGTCACACCCTCCTGGTACTAATCGCACCATGATCTTCGCCACCCTTTGCGCCGGTTGTAATCAGCCAGGCACCGCTCTTTGCAACCGCTGCCGTTTCTCGCTCGCCAGCGCATCGTCGCAGTTCACCGAGACCGGCATCATGGCGGCGCTGCCGTTCGAGGGTGTGGCGCGCCAGGCGGTGCACGGTCTCAAGTACCGCAATCGCCGCCAGGTTGCCCGCCAGCTGGCACGCCTGATGGTGCGCCGTCTACGGGTGGGCAAGGTCGACGTCGTCACGTGGGCGCCAACCAGCGGCGCCCGGGCTAGGTCTCGGGGTTACGACCAGGCCGAGCTGCTCGCCAGGGCCGTGGCGGCCGAGCTGGGCGTGCCGTGCCGGCGCTTGCTCTACCGCTGCCATGGTGTGTCGCAGACTGGGCATACGCGTGCTCAGCGGTTGCAGGGCCCGGCGTTTCGGGCTCGCGCCGGGCGCTCGCAGCTGCGGGTGTTGCTCGTCGACGACGTTGTCACCACCGGCGCCACGCTCTCCGCCGCCCGCAACGCGTTGCTACGGGCTGGCGTTGGAACCGTGCACTGTCTGGCCGCCGCGGCCACGCCTTCGGCGCTTCAGGCGATGAGGCCCGCCAGCCGTCGGGTCGTCGCGATGGCTTCTGTGGGGTCTTCATCCACCAGCACGCCACGAATCCCGACGCTTTCAGCGGCCGACACGTTGGTCAGTACATCGTCCAGGAAGGCCGTCCGCCCAGCCTCGGCGCCCAGCCTGGCCAAAGCCAGCTGATAGATCGCCGGGTTCGGCTTGCGCAGCCCCACTTCGTGGCTGTCGACAATGTCGTGGAACCACTCGTCGAAGGGCATCATCGAGCGCCAGTTCTTGCGGAACTCGAGCACGTTGTTGGTCAGCACACCCAGCCGAATTCCTCCGGCGCGAAGTTCTTTCACCAGCTCCACCATCGGCTCGCTGACGGTGAACACGATCATCGGCGCGCCGCCCGGTGGCGGCGCCGGTAGCTCGATGCCAGCTTCGGCCAGTGCAATGCGGTTCAGTCGGCGGTTCTCTTCCAGCGTGATCTCGCCGCGCTCCAACCGGTGCCACGGATGATCACCGTCCTGCGAGTAATCGCCTACGAAGATCTTGGTGACCCGCTCGGCGTGTTCGGGTGGGAACCTGCGGGCAAAGTCGCTGTGGCGCCCGGTGGCAGCCAGCACGCCGCCGACGTCGAAGATCACCGTGTCCACCGCAGCCGACGATGCGGCAGGAACAGGAGTCGTGGCAGGCAGGTTCATGTCGGCCAGTTTGTCGTAGGTCGCCGGCGATCTTCGACTCGGGCATCCGAGTGGGTACTCGCACCCCGGGTTGCGAGTGAGCACTCGGATGGTGGCGTGGCACTCGCATTGGTGGCGTGGAACTCGCACTGTTGGCGTGGCACTCCCACTGGTGGCGTGGCACTCGCATTGGCGGCGCGGCACTCGCACTGGGGTGGGCGGGGCATGTCAATGCTCGTGGCGGGGCCGCCGGTAGGCTCCATTCCCGCATGGGCATCCTCGATCGCATCCTCCGCGCTGGTGAAGGCAAGAAGCTGAAGGCTCTCGAAGGCCTCGTTCCCGACATCAACGCTCGCTCCGCCGAAATGGCGGCCCTCACTGACGATGCCCTGCGGGGCAAGACCGCCGAGTTCCGCGGCCGCATCGAGCGTGGTGAGAGCCTCGACGATCTGCTGGTGGAGGCGTTCGCCGCCGTGCGTGAGGCCAGTTCTCGCGTCATCGGCCAGCGTCACTTCGACGTGCAGTTGATGGGCGGCGCGGCGCTGCACTTCGGGTGGGTGGCCGAGATGAAGACCGGCGAGGGCAAGACCCTGGTCAGCACGCTTCCTGCGTACCTCAACGGGCTCGGCGGCAAGGGCGTGCACCTCATCACCGTCAACGACTACTTGGCTCGCTTCCATGCTGAGTGGATGGGCCGCATCCACAACTGGATGGGCCTCGAAGTCGGCCTGATCATCCCTGGCTTCAAAGAACGCCCAGCCGAGAAGCGGCTGCAGTACGCGGCCGACATCACCTACGGCACCAACAACGAGTTCGGTTTCGACTATTTGCGCGACAACATGGCCAACACGTTGGCCGACAAGGTGCAGCGCGGCCACAACTTCGCCATCATCGACGAAGTCGACAGCATCCTGATCGACGAGGCGCGTACTCCGCTCATCATCTCGGGCCGCATCGCCGATGCCGCCAAGCTGTACTACCGCTTCGCCAGCATCGTGCGTTCGCTCAAGCGCGACGTCGACTACGAGGTCGAAGAAGACAAGCGTGTCGTTGTCCCGCTCGAGCCGGGTATCGAGAAGGTCGAGCAGGCGCTGGGCATCGAGAACCTGTACGACGAAGTGCAGCAGAACTTGGTGCACCAGATGTCTGTGGCCCTCAAGGCCAAGGAGCTGTACAAGCGCGACAAGGACTACATCATCTCCGATGGCGAGGTGAAGATCGTCGACGAGTTCACCGGCCGTGTACTCGATGGGCGTCGGTGGAGCGAAGGCATCCACCAAGCCGTCGAGGCGAAGGAGGGCGTCAAGATCAAAGAAGAGAACCAGACACTCGCCACCATCACGCTGCAGAACTACTTCCGTATGTACGACAAGTTGGCCGGCATGACGGGCACCGCGCAGACCGAGGCTGCCGAGCTGGGCAACACCTACGAGCTGCAGGTGGTGCCCATTCCCACCAACAGGGAAGTCGTGCGCGCCGACCAGGCCGACCTCATCTTCAAGACCGAGAAGGCAAAGTTCGAGGCAGTTGCCGCCGACATCGCTGAGAAGTACTCGCGGGGTCAGCCGGTTCTCGTCGGCACCATCAGCGTCGAGAAGAGCGAGCACCTGTCGCGTCTGCTCAAGCAGGAGGGTGTGGCTCACGAGGTGCTCAACGCCAAGCAGCACACACGTGAGGCGATGATCGTCACGCAGGCGGGTCGCCTCAACGCGGTCACGGTGGCCACCAACATGGCCGGTCGCGGTGTCGACATTCTGCTGGGTGGTAACCCAGAGGGTCTCGCCAGGCATGAGGTCCTCAAGGAAGGCCACAGCGCCGAGGTGATGGTGGACGACTTTGCGCTCCCCGTTCCCTTGGCGCAGATGCCCGACGAGTTCAAGGAGGCACGCACGAAGGCGTTCGCTCGCTACAACGAACTCCTGACCGAGCTGAAGGTGTCGTGCCGTGCCGAGGGTGACGAGATTCGTGCCCTTGGTGGTTTGTACGTGTTGGGTACCGAGCGTCACGAGAGCCGCCGTATCGACAACCAGCTGCGTGGCCGTAGCGGTCGTCAAGGCGACCCCGGCGAGAGCCGTTTCTACCTCAGCCTCGACGACGAGCTGATGCGCTTGTTCGCCACCGGTGCTCTCAGCTGGGTCATGGGCCGCGCGCTGCCAGATGACGAGGCCATCGAAGCGAAGATGGTCACCAAGGCCATCGAGCGGGCGCAGACCACCGTCGAGCAGCGCAACGGTGAGATCCGCAAGAACGTGCTGAAGTACGACGAAGTGATGAACGAGCAGCGCAAGGTCATCTATGCACGCCGCGACCAGATTCTGGAAGGCCTCGACCTCAAGTCGGCCGCGATGGAGTACATGTCGGATGCGCTCGACACGCTCATCGATACGCACTGCGTCAGCGAAGCCGTCGACGAGTGGGACCTCGATGGGTTGGTCAAGGAGCTCAAGACGTACTGGCCCAACGACATCTCCGTGTCGACGCTCGAGTCGCACGACGACGCCGACGACCTGTTCGACATCGTCGTTGCCGACGCCAAGGCGTACTACGAGAAGCGCGAAGCAGAACTGACACCGGTGGTCATGCGCGACGTCGAGCGCCAGGTCATGCTGCGCATCATCGACCAGCGCTGGCGCGAGCACCTCGAGGAGATGGACTATCTGCAGGAGGGCATCAACCTTCGCGCGATGGGACAGAAGGATCCGCTCACCGAATGGCAGCGTGAGGGCTACGAGATGTTCGGCCAGATGATGAAGGGCATCGCGCAGGACTTCGTCAAGTACGTCATGCACGTGCAGGTCATCCGTAAGGACGAGCCCTCGCAGATCGTGCAGAACGTGCAGCAGTCGTCCAGCGAGACCTCTCCCACCGATGGCATCGCCGCCGCAGCACGCGCGGCAGCTGCCGCCGGTGAGATCCCCCAGGAGGCCGCTCCGGCTGCTCCTGCCGTGACGAAGCAGCAGACCGTGATCAAGGATGAATGGTCCAAGACGCCGCGCAACGCACCGTGCCCCTGTGGCAGTGGCAAGAAGTTCAAGTTGTGCCACGGCGCAACCCTGTAGGGGTTCCATGCGTGATTTCACCGATGATCTGAAAGATTTGCGCCGCCGCCTGGGCGAGGCCGAGGGCTACCTCAAGATCGATGTAGGGCGTTCGCGTCTGGCCGAGTTGGAGATGGAGGTCTCGCGCCCCGACCTGTGGGACGACCAGGAGCTGGCCAAGAAGGTCAACGGCGAGTACTCGAACGTGAAGGGCGACCTCGACACCTTCGATGGCCTCAGTCGCGAGCTGGAAGATGCCGAACTGCTCCACGAGATGGCTCGCGAGGTGGACGACGAATCACAGGAAGCCGACATCGAGAAGGCGGCGGCTTCCATCAGCAAGCAGTTGCGCCAGCTGGACCTGCGCAGCCTGTTCACGGGCGAACACGACGAAGCCGATTGCATCGTGCAGATCAACGCCAAGGACGGTGGCGTCGACGCACAGGACTGGGCCGAAATTCTGCTGCGCATGTACGGCCGCTGGGCTGAGGTACGCGGCTTTGGCATGGAGATCGACGAGATCAGCCCCGCCGCCGAGGCCGGCATCATGTCGGTCGAATTCACCCTCACCGGCCGTTACGCATACGGCTTGATGACCGGCGAGCGGGGCACGCACCGGCTGGTACGCATCAGCCCGTTCGACAACCAGGGCCGTCGTCAAACCAGCTTCGCAGCGGTGCAGGTGTGGCCGGTGATGGACGCCCCCGACATCGAGATCAACGAGTCCGACATCGAGATGCAGGTCTTCCGGGCCAGCGGTGCCGGCGGCCAGCACATCAACAAGACGTCGTCGGCAGTGCGCCTCATTCACCGACCCACTGGCATGGTGGCCAGCAGCCAGGAAGAGCGCAGCCAGCTGCAGAACCGTGAGAAGGCGCTGAACCGGCTGAAGGCGATGGTTGCAGCAAAGATCGAGGAAGAGCACGATGCCGAGCTGGACCGCATTGCCGGCCGCCAGGCGCAGGTCGGGTGGGGCAGCCAGATCCGTTCCTATGTCGTGCAGCCATATCAGATGGTCAAAGACCTGCGCACCGAAGTCGAGACCAGCCAGATCGATGCCGTGCTCGGTGGCGACCTCGATGAGTTCATGGAGGGTTACCTCCGCTGGCGACGTCGGGAGGCAGAGTGAGTGGGCTACCGTTGGCTCACCTGCGGGCGGCACGGCGACTGATTTCACGCGCGGAGATGCGTCCATGATCAAACTTGAGAACGTCACCAAGACCTACAGCCACGATGTGACGGCGCTGCAGAACGCCAACTTCGACATCGCCAAGGGCGAGTTCGTGTTCCTCGTGGGCCCGTCCGGGTCGGGTAAGAGCACCATGCTGCGGCTGATGAACCGTCAGGAGCGGCCCGAGAAGGGCGCTGTGTGGGTAGCCGGTCGCAACATCAACGACATGCCCGATGCCAAGGTGCCGCACCTGCGGCGCAACATCGGCAACATCTTTCAGGACTACAAGCTGCTGGCCAACAAGACGGTGTTCGAGAACGTCGCCTTCGCCCTGGAGGTCATCGGCCGACCGCGGCACGTCATCCGCCAGCAGGTGCCGGCCGTGCTCGATCTGGTCGGCCTCGGTGGCAAGCAGGAGCGTTTCCCGCACCAGCTGTCCGGCGGTGAGCAGCAGCGTGTGTCCATCGCGCGTGCCTTCGTCAACCGCCCGCTGATCCTGCTGGCCGACGAGCCCACCGGCAACCTCGACCCGGCAACCGGTGAGGGCATCATGCGCTTGCTCGACCGAATCAACAAGACCGGCACCACCGTGGTGATGGCCACTCACGACCAGCGGATCGTGAACATGATGCGCAAGCGCGTCATCCAGTTCGACCGCGGCGTCATCGTGCGCGACCAGGCCCGAGGTGTGTACGAATGATCTCTCGCATCAGATACACGTTCCGCGAGATGTGGGCAAGCCTGTCGCGCAACCTCACGCTGACGGTTGCCGCCGTCATCACATCCGCAGTCTCGCTGCTGATGGTGGGCGGCTCGTTCCTCATCCAGCGCGCCTTCGACAACCAGCTCAAGCTGTGGACCGGCGGCGTGGAGATGATC
>JBBQMG010000184.1:0-6608 GCA_038328705.1 Acidimicrobiales bacterium
CTCATCCTTCGTCCACAGTTCCTTCATCGCCAGCACCTTCTCGCGTACGAGTCGTCGGCGCGTCGTGGGGTCGACTCCGTGATCCACCATCTCCTCGTGGTTCCAGCCGTAGCCGACGCCGAACAGGACGCGCCCGTTGGAGATCATGTCGAGTGAGGCGATCTCCTTCGCCAGCCAGATGGGGTCGCGCTGGGCGACCAGCGTGATTCCGGTGCCGAGTTTGATGGTTTCGGTGGCACCTGCGATTGCAGCGAGCGCGATGAACTGGTCGTGTGTACGCCAGTACTCCTCGGGCAGCGGCGGAGCCCCTTCGCGTCCGCCCCATGGAGTGCGCCGACTCGTGGGGTTGTGTGAGTGCTCCGGAAACCACAAGGCGTCGAAACCGCGTGCTTCGGCCTCGCGGCCGAGTTCGACTGGTTGAATGCCTTTGTCCGTGGGAAAGATGATCAGACCGACGCGCATGGCCCGACGTTAGTCAGCGTGCACGGCGTCAGTCACCGACGGAGCCGTCGGCAGCTTGGCGCAGGAGGTCGGCATGGCCGCAGTGGCGGGCGTACTCCTCGATCATGTGGATGAGAATCCAGCGCAGCGATGGCTGCCAGCCCGCGATCCGCTGCGTTGGCGGGATCGCAGTTGCGAGTGCGTCCATCGGAACGCCGGCCGTCACCTGTTGTGCGTACGCAATCTCGGCTCGCAACGCTGCCAGCGCGTCGGTCATCGTGTCCGTGTCGGTCGGATGGAAGTCACCGTCCTCATCCTCATCGCTGTAGTACAACGGCGGCGCATCCTGGGCGGTGAAACGACGACGGAACCAAGAGCGCTCCACCTCGGCCATGTGGCGCACGAGGCCAAGGAGAGTGAGCTCGCTGGGAGGCAGGCAGACACGCGACCCGGCCTCGCTGATGCCCTCAGCTTTGCGAATGAGAATGACGCGGTACCACTCGAGGAATGAAAGCAGCAGCGCTGCCTCATCGCCGGCCGGCAGCTGTTCAGGATCGAGTGGAAGCTGAGTGATCTCAGTCACCGACGACACCGTCGATCGTTTCGCGCAGCATGTCGGCGTGGCCGCAGTGACGGGCGTACTCCTCGATCATGTGCACCAGCAGCCAGCGCAACGACCGCGGGCCGTAGCGGGCAGGGTTGTCGGGCGGGCCGACATCGATTGCGGTGACGTCGTCGAGCGACGCGTGCGCCGAAACGCGCTCACGAGCATCTGCCACTGCGGAGTGCCATGCTGCGACGGCATCGGCAAGCGTGTCGCCGGGACCGTAGTGGAAGTCGGCGTCCTCGTCGGCTGGGTCGTTCGGGTTTGACCAGAAGTCGGGATCGTCGCTGCCGTCCAATGCCTGCGAGAACCAGAAGCGTTCGACGCCGGCCATGTGCCGCACAAGGCCGAGCAGATCCAGGTCGCTGGCCCCGACCCGAAGTCGCGCCTGTTGATCGTCGATCTCGTCCGCCTTGCGGATGAACACTCCGCGGGAGTAGTCGAGGAACTCCTCCAACGTCTGGCGTTCCGGCGAACGAACGGTGGGCAGCGGAAATGGTTCTGTCATGGGAACGAGTCTCCGTCGAAACGGTCGACGGTTGCGAACAAATTCACTGGCCGCCGGGCGAGCTTGGTGTTCTGGTGGGTGGGCACTCCGAGGAAGAGAGTGGCGACCAGCGCGTGATCGGGCGGCAGGCCAAGTGCCGGGGCGGCCGCAACCTCGTTGCGGGACAGGAAGGTCGTCATCACACCGCCAAGTCCGTGAGCCCGCGCGGCGAGCAGGATGCTCCAACAGAACGGATAGATGCTGGCGCCGCCCACCACCGGCGGGCGACCGAGATTGCCATCCATGATCGCGATGTCCTGCAGGTTCGCCGCGATTGCCAGCACCACCGGCACAGACTGGATCTCGTCGATCAGTGCGTTGGGCACTGCGACGGCGGGAGCGTCGACCGACTTCCCGAACGCGAAGGGACGAAGTCCCGCCGCGTTGGCGCCGGCGTACTCTTGCCACACCGAGCGCATCAGTTCAGCCATCGTGTTGCGCAGGTTCGGGTCCTTCACCACAGCGACCTTCCACGGTTGCTTGTTGCCGCCGCTCGGGGCAAAGCGCGCCGTCTCGAGAATCGCGACGATGGTGTCGTCGCTCACCGGGTCGTCCGTGAAGCCGCGCACGGCCCCGTTTGATCTCAACGTCTCCAACAGATCCATGGCTGCACTGTATGACTACGGTCGCTGAGGTGACTGAACAGGAACGACAACTCATCCGTTACACGGCACACGGCAAGGTCGGGGTCATCACCATCGATCGGCCCGAGAAGCGCAACGCGATGACCTACGCGATGCTCGGTGAGTTCATCGCCACCGTCGCCACGGCCGATGCCGACCCGGCAACGGTCGTGCTGGTGATCACTGGCGTCCCCGGTGCGTTCTGCGCCGGCACCGACCTGGCCGACCTCGCGACAATTCCTGGCGAGACCAGGGGCCTTCGCGGATCGGCCGAAGAACGGCACATGTGGTGGCCGATTGCGCAAGCTCGCAAGCCGACGATCGGGGCCATCGATGGGCCCGCGATCGGCATGGGCGCCGAGTTCAGCTCGCAATGCGACCTTCGCCTGGCAACGCCCAACGCCCGGTTTGCATGGAACTTCGTTCACCGTGGGCTGGTGCCCGACACCGGAGCGGGCACGTGGTTGCTGCCTCGTATCGTCGGTCTACAGCAAGCCCTCCGGCTGTTGTACACCGGCGCAATGATCGACGCAGACGAGGCGTTGCGCCTCGGGTACGTCCTCGACGTCGTGCCCAGCGATGAATTGCTGCCCCGTGCTCTGGAGTTGGGCAACGCCATCGCCGCCGGCTCGCCGCACAGCCTCGGCTTGGTGAAGTCACTTGTTCATGAAGGACTCACGGCACCGATCGGTGAACACATGGAGCGTCACACTGCGGCCATGTCAGCGTGCTTCAAGAGCGATGACCACCGCGAAGGCGTCGCGTCTTTCCTGGAGCGTCGCCCGGCCAACTTCACCGGCCACTGAAGCCCTTGGACCCCCAATGGAGGGTTCCAACCCCTCCCCAGGTCGTTGGAACCCTCCATTGGAAATTGCGCGTGGGACGATATGGTCGGCAGCGGCTTACTCCATTGCAACTGCGTCGCGGAGGTCCCCATGTCACAGCTCACTGCCCCGGCCATTGTGATCGTGAATCGTCAACTCGGCGCCATCACCAGCGAACAGCTGGGCAACGCCGGAGTCTCCGCTCGACAACGCGGACGTCTACTTGACGATGGTGTGCTCGGCGCAGTTGGACACCGGGTCTATCGAGTCCCGGGAATTCCGCTAACGGCCGCGTCCCGGCCGTCGTGCTCTGCCTCCAGCACCCGGCGGGTTTCATCACCGGTCCGACGGGCGGCGGACTGCTGAACGTGCGACGAATGCCGCCGTCCTCAAAGATTGTCTTCTGTATGCCGCATGGCGCACGCTTCGACTATCCAAACTTTGTCGAGCTGCGACAGTCCAGGGCAACGCCCAGCGACCACGCCCGAACACTCGCGGGGAGTGCCGGTGGAACCGCAGGAGCGCCTCATTCTTCCGAACGGCCACAGCATTCGAATCGACATGGCAGTTCCCGCACTCCGATGGGCCGTGGAAGTCGATGTCCATCCGGACCACCTCGGCCTAGAAGGAAGCACTAGCGACAAACGACGAGATCGACAGCTCCACCTCATCGACTGGCAGGTCGAGCGAGTCACCGGCCTTGACATGCTGGATCTGCCAACCGTTCTCGCCGAACTCGTTGACCTTTACCGTCCAAGGTGCCGCGCAGCTGCCTAATGGAGGTTTCCAACACCTCCCCAGACCGTTGGAACCCTCCATTGGAGGTTCGCCCTGTTCGTTGCAGGGTTGCCGTACGGCGGTGCGCCCGAATAGGGAATTCTCCCGATGCGCAAGTGGTCGCTCCTCTGTTGTGATGCAGTCATGGACTGCACTCGATCTGACCGACGTCGCCCAATCCTTCGACACCTGATGGTTGCGGTACTGGCGCTTGCTGCAGCGGCCGGGGTTGTCGCGGCCCCTGTGCGCAGTGCTCCGACCGCCGATGCGGCCGGGGTCAGTTGGTATGACGGGGCGTTCCAGCACTCCACGATCGTGAACTGCGTGAGCATCATCCAAGCTTCGCCGTACGAGGAACCAGGTGCGTTCGCGTCGGTGGGGTTCATGGCCGACCCAACCACGAACACCCCCAGCCCGAACACCGTCTACTACATCCACGTCACCGTGACTGCGACGGGCAACGCGTGCAGCGGGCAAAGGGCAGACGTGAACTTCAAGCTGCCGCCCAGCACATCCCTGGCCATCAGCGGTGCGAACCGGGTGGTGTGTGCCTACGCAGGCCTCGCGCTCCCTGACGCGGAGTGCCCGCAGTCTCTGCCTCTCAGCCCAATCTACTCCGGCTACTACCGGGTGCCTTCGGTCGACAACGTCAACCTGAACCTGTGGCCGCTGCCGATCGGCAAGTCGCTGACAATTGCGGTACCGGTGACGAGCTCGACCACCCTTTCGAACGCAACGCTGCAGGGTGCGGTGAAGATCTTCGACGGCAACTCGTCTCCGGTCTTGCAACCTCAGCAGGGGGTCTATGTGTTCTCCAGCGACCCGGCAGTGATCCCATCGCCCGACGGCACTGTCTTCACCGCCGCAATCTGGCCGACCACGATGAAGAGCTGGACCTACCTGTACCCCAACTCGCAGGCAGGGAACGGCTACTTCGATGTGTTTGCTTCGTCCTCCGGCGGCGCTCCGCTGTTCACGGACGGACCGGCGGTCATTCCGGCCGGCCACACAACGGGGTACTCGGTCTGGACCGACTGGACGCCCTACGCCCCGGGGTCGCTGGCGCCGAACACGACGTACTACTGGCGATTCCGATTCGTCACGAGTGGAGCAGTCACTTATACCGGCCCAATGCAGCAGTTCACGACTCCCAGAGCGAACACCGCCGTGGTCGGCAGTGGCGCTGCGGCCAGTTGCACCGGGGCGGCTTTGGCTACGGCGGTCGCCTCGGGGCAAGCGACCATCACGTTCAACTGCGGCAACGCGCCGGTGGCGATCACGATGGCCGGTGAGGCAACCATGTCGGGGACTCGGACGATCGACGGCGGCGGGAAGGTGACACTGCAGGCTGCCCCGAACTCGCGCCATTTCACCATGGCAGCGGGCTCGAACGTCGAGTTGAAGGGACTGACTCTCACTGGTGGGCGTTCGTCCGGCTGTGGCGGATCCGTCGTCGTGAACGGGAGCGCCACGTTCTCGTCCGCGCGCTTCGTCGGCAACACATCCAATGCTGCCGGAGGCGCAATTTGCGTTGGCTCCGGTGGGAGCGTAGCGGTGTACTCCAGTGCCGTCGTCGGCAACTCCTCGACGCGGGGAGGTGGCATCTACAGCGACGGATACCTCGATGTGCGCTGGAGCTCGGTCAGCGGCAATCACTCCTCGGGCGGGGGTGGCGGTATCACGATGAGGGGCCCGGACATGACGATCCTGTCGACCACCATCGCCAACAACTCTGCAGCGGGGCTCGGCGGGGCGCTCGAGCAAGAGCTCGGGACGAGCGCCATGTTCGCGGCCACGATCTCCGGCAACTCCGCCGGGTCGGGTGGTGGGGTGTCATACGCGGGGGTGTCACTGGCCAAGATCCAGGGCTCCACGATCGCCAACAACACGGCGGCAAATGGTTCGGCGCTGTGGGGCGCCAGCCCTCCTGGTGCGGTGACTATCAGTTCCACGATCATTGCGGCCAACACGGGTAGCGCTCAGTGCTCGACATCCGTCGGCCAGGCCACCTTCGCTTCTCAGGGCTACAACGTGTACGACGGCATTGCGTGTGCAGCCTTGACCACCGGCGACGTGGCCAACACCAACCCGCTGCTATTGCCGCTCGCCACATGGGGCGGCATCCGGGCGATGCATGCGTTGTCGCCAGGCAGCCCAGCGATCAACCGCAACCCATACTTGAACTACGCCTTCTGCGGCGGGGTCGACGGCGACGGTGTCGACCGCACCACGATCGACAACTACTGCGACTCCGGTGCGTACGAGTACAAGGCCGATGGTACGGCGCCGACGGTCTCGGCGATTGGCGTGGCGAGCCCCAACCCGGCGACTGGCAACACGGTCAAGTGGACCGTCAGTTTCAGTGAGGTCGTCACCGGTGTCGACGCAACCGACTTCGCGCTGGCAGCGGCAGGTGTGACGGGCTCGTCGCTCGTGTCCGTGACTCCGGCTGGCGCTTCCAAGGTGTACGAGGTGACAGCGAACACCGGGTTCAACTCGGGCACGTTACGGCTGAACCTTGCTGATAACGACTCGATCCGCGACAAGGGCAACACTCCGCTGGCGGGAGCGGGCAACGGCAGCTTCACGGGCGATGCCTACAACGTGTCACGCGCGGCATCCGGTGGCGGCGGAGGTGGCGGCACGGGTGTGGGGTTTGTGGCGGTGGATCCGGCGCGGTTGTTGGATACCCGTGTGGGTGGGTCGACGGTTGATGGGTTGTTCGTTGGTGGTGGTGTGGTGTCGGGTGGTTCGACGGTGGAGCTGCAGGTGACTGGTCGTCGTGGTGTGCC